>JBHLNY010000219.1:0-6086 GCA_048941065.1 Promethearchaeota archaeon | reverse complement strand
AAACCTGAGTGGCAGCATAAATGTCAAATGTGCACAGCTTGTCTCCATTATTGTCCCCAAATCGCTATAGAATGGGGGGAATATACTTTAGGTAGGGAGAGATACAATCATCCGTATATAAATCTGAACGAGTTAATGAATCAAAAACAATTATAACTATTTTTTTTGTCTTTTTTTGTCAATTTTTACGCAAGTATTATAAAAACTCAAAAGAAATTTATTAATATATTAAAATATTTAAAAAAAAAAGAAAATATTAGTGGATGTGATTGAAATATGGACGATGTGAGGATAATACTTTCATTCATATGGGTAGCTGTAATGTTATGTTATTTGTTAGGTGATGTGATGCGAATATTTGCTGGGGATTTTAAACCAGGAGAAATAGAAGGAAGACCAATGACTCAGAAAATAGTGTTAGGAATGGCAATAATAATGGTAATTCCGATTGTTATGGTTGTTCTGTCCTTAACATTAGATAATCCAATAAATAGCTGGGTAAACGTTATTGTAGCCATTTTCTTTATTGTTTTTAACCTAATTGGAATAAAGGGTTATAAAGCTTATGATATATTTTTACTCGTTATAAGTTTTGGGTTTAATATACTGACTATTTTGTATGCATGGACCCTCTTTTGATATCAATTAGCTAAAATGGTGAAAAAGATGGAAAATAAAGAAAAAATGAAAGCAATTATATACACTAAATATGGTCCGCCGGAAGTTCTTCAGCTTACAGAGATAGAAAAACCTACTCCCAAGGACAATGAGATATTAGTTAAAGTAAATGCTACTACAGTAAATTACGCGGCAAGGTTAGTTCGAAGTGGAAAACACCCGGATAAAAAATTTTATACTTTAGCAATACGATTATTTTATGGTCTAAGAAAACCAAAAAGACCTATACTAGGGTATGAGCTTGCTGGGGTGGTTGAATCAGTAGGTAAAGATGTAACATTATTTAAACAAGGTGACCAAGTTTTTGGATCTACCATGGGGTTGAAGAATGGTGCTTACGCTGAGTACGTATGCCTGCCTGAAGAATGGAAGCAAGGGATGGTGGCAATAAAACCTAACAATATGACATTTGAGGAAGCTGCTGCTGTTATTACTGGAGGAACTACAGCGCTGAATTTTCTAAGAAAAGGAAATATCCAGAGCGGACAAAAAGTCCTTATCTATGGTGCCTCCGGGAGTAACGGTACTTTTGCGGTTCAGCTTGCCAAGTATTTCGGGGCAGAAGTTACTGGCGTATGTAGTACCACGAATTTAGAAATGGTGAAAGATCTGGGTGCCGATAAAGTAATTGATTATACAAAAGAGGATTTTGCAGAAAGAGGAGAACATTATGATCTTGTTTTTGATGCCGTTGGAAAAGCTTCACCTTCAAGTTGTAAAAAAGTATTAACTCCGAACGGGACATATGTGACAGTTTTAAAGGGATCATATCCTGAAAAAACTGAAGATTTAATTTTTCTAAAGGAGCTTATTGAAGCGGGAAAACTAAAATCGGTCATAGATAGGCGCTATCCGCTAGAACAGACTGCCGAGGCTCACAGTTATGTTGATAAAGGGCATAAAAAGGGAAATGTAGTAATAAATGTCGTGGAGGATTCCTCTTGAGTATTGAAATTTGGTTATCTGGTTTTTTCTTTCTGCTTATTTTGGTTTTACAAATAATTATGGCTGCGTTTGGTTATATATTAGAACCAACACCGAAGCATTATGAATCAGATGATAAACTGCAAAAATTTGGCAATAATCCAAAAAAATTTAAAATAGGCGTCGGGTTTGCGCTCATAGAACATTTTTGTGTTATTACACTTGCCATATTGTTGTTTTTTGTTATTAGTCCCTACACCATAATACTTGGAATTATTTTGATTATTTTTCGAGTAACAGAAGGTTCGATCCAAGTCTATATTGAAAAAGACTACTGGGGACTACTTAATGTAGCAAAGAAGTACTTAGCTACTAGTGGTGCAGAGAAAGAATCGTTGATGGATTCATATCGAAATATTCTCAAAACAAAAAACTCTAGATTCACAATTGCAATGATCGGTTGGTCCATTGGTACACTCGCATTTTCAATCGTGTTAGTAGCCTATGATGTGGCACTCCCATTTATAGGATGGACAGGAATTGTTGCCAGTATTTTAATTGGGTTCGCTAATGGGATGAAACTTGTAAAACCTGATGTTAAAGCTTATGAAATACTTTCATCTATCTGTGGTCTGTTGGCGATTCTATTTGAAATACTCATAGGAATATCGCTCATGTTTTTTCCTCCAACCATCCCATAGATTATGTTTTAATTAAAAAGGTGGAAAAAAAAGATATTTAGTCATGTTATCATCAACACCCTAAAAATATATCGGCATGGAAGGTGCTGGTGCCTTTGCTTGTCATAAAAATTTTCAAACCATGCATGTAGGTTGGAACAATGCCCTAAAATTCAACTTCAGGATTTAAATTACGAAATTTTGTTTTATATTTTAAAGATTGATCGATTTTCTCGCTAATGTCATCAATTGGTATAAACTCAATGAATTTTTCTATTTTATCTTTTAGAATTTTGATTAATAAATATTTAGAATATACTATTTTTCAGTTATATCACTTTTTGTAAAATATTAGATTAGATTTAATTGAACAATAGATTTTTATTTCTTAGATCATTTCGCAAAAAAAAAGAAATCGGTTCTACTAAAGCAAAATAAAAATAATAGAAATGCGTAGGTCTGAATATTACGCTTATGAAGAAAAAAGGATGAAATAAGAAATGAATTACTATGATATAGTAATTGTTGGCGCTGGAACATCGAGCACAATTGCTGCTCGATTTGCTGCGTTAAATGGATTGAAAGTATGCTTAATTGATGCAAACAAGAAAGAGGAGATCGGTAATAAAGTGTGCGGAGATGTGGTCTTAGCCTCCATTTTTGATTTTTTAAAGATCGATCCACCTCAAGGAAACGAAATATTAAGCATGAAGAAAGTGATCAAGTTATATGACTCGGATCTTAAACATCATCTTACAGTTAATATGCCCATTTATTTGGTGGATAGATTACGATTTGGGCAAAAACTTTTAAATGATGCGCTTGATTCGGGAGTAACAGAATTTTTAGATAACTCTAAAGTCATGGATCTAATTTATAAAGATGGTAGCGTTAATGGAGTTGTGGTTAGATTAAAAACAGGGCAAAAAGTGACCATAAATGCTAAAATTGTGATTGATGGTAGTGGAACTCATTCTATCGTGCGAAAAAAAATCAAAAGCGATATAATACAAAATAAGATTTCAAAAGATGATTTGGTTATTTGTTATCGGGAAATCATTCAATTTAAGGATAACTTGCATCCAAACCTGCCCACAGATTCTTTAACCGTGGTATTTGATCCCGATAATGTTCCCGGAGGTTATTTCTGGTACTTTCCCAAATCAGACACAGTAGCAAACCTGGGGCTAGGTGTTCTCTTAAATCGAAAAAATAATTTGAAGCTCATTTATCAGAAATTTGTTTTAAATAAATTTTTAAGCAAGAGGAATTACAAGATATTATCTTCAGGTGGAGATCTCGTTCCCATTAGGAGACCTCTTCCTTCTTGTGCTGACAATGGTATCATGTTCATAGGAGATGCGGGCTGCCATGTTAACACAGCTAGCGGTGGAGGAATTCATACCGGAATGAAAGCTGGTTATTATGCTGCCATGATAGCTAAAAATGCAATTGATGCTGAGGACTATTCCTTAAAAAAATTATGGGAATATAATTGTCTACTGATGAATGATTTTGGAATAGGGCACGCAACTAATGATATCGCTCGGTTTCTCATTCAGCATAGCACGACAAAGGATTTTAAAATTATTGTAAAAAAGAAATTAATTGATGATGATGAGCTCACCCAAATGTATTATGGTAAAATTATCTCCCCATCGATTAAAAAAATGTTAATAAAGTTATTTAAGGGAATATCCAAGCCCAAGTTGTTGCTTAAACTAAATTATCTTTTCAAGCAGATGAAGCATATTAATCGGCATTACTTACAATATCCTCAGGATGTCAGTGGTTATAAAAATTGGCGAGAAATTGAAAATGACATGTTTACCAAGGTTTTTTTAAAAATAGCTCCAAATAACTAATAAGTTCTTTATAATTTTAATAATTTGATAAGAAGTAAAATGAATCCTAAATAGGCTTACTTTAGAATTTCATTAGTAATTTCTTCTTTTCGATAATCGACACATGGGAGTTGTGTTATATCATAAGGAAGGGGCGCATCATCTGGTATAGGATCAATATAAAAATAGCGAAATTTCGCATTCTGCATCCTACAGGATGTAACACGATGTTTATAAGCAGGATGATGAATCATTATTTCCCAAATTTTTTTCAATGGCATATCACGAATATTCCCAAAAGATAAAGGGGTAAAATCACAAGGGGTTACTTCCCCATACGCTGAAAGGTAATATTGAATATATGCTGCTAAACATCCAACACCTGCAAGATAAGATTCAATAGAAGTTTGCCAAGATTGTGAAGAGAGTGGGGGAATAATTTTACTTTTATTTATATTTGAAGAAAATTCACGAATTTCTTCACGTTGCTCCATTGTTAGAAGTTCACTTGTATCTTTTAAAATTTTACCTGTTGGTACTGCATCGAATAACATAACATTATGTAATCCCAATCGTTGTGCGAGTTGATGAATTCTTTTATACATTCCCTTTTTAGTAGATGATAGGGTTGCATAAGAAGAAAATCCAACAAACATTCCTTTCTCTTTCGCTCGTTTAATTCCTTCTATTGCTGTTTCAAAAAGACCTGTTACACCTCTTAATTTATCGTGTTCGTCTGGAATTGGGCTGTCGATGCTTACGAAAAGTGAGTACAATCCCGCTTTAGATAATTTATCTACATTCTCTTGAGTAAGAAGTAGACCATTAGTGAATAGTATCGGAACCGCCTTTTTTTGATTGACATATGAGATCAGCTCAAAAATATCTTCGCGTAATAAAGGTTCCCCTCCCGTAAAAGCTATGATTGATATACCCAGCTTTTGACTTTCTTCAATCACTCTTTTTGCTTCTTCTGTATTTAATTCGGAAGTATTTGCTTTCTTATGTCGTCCTGCGCTACAATGAACACAATTACATTGACATTTATAAGTAACTGCAAATGTCATTGCAATAGGCTTAACATGTCTTAACATTTTTCCTCTAATCACATTCTTTATGGTTCGGAACATAGCTCGGCTACCTATAGGTGGAGCAAATGTATTTCCTACCCTTTTTCCACGCCATTGACCCAAATTATAATTTGTAAAAAATTTAGTCTGGACAATAAGCATAGTTATTAGGCGAAACCTATCTATAATGGGATTTAAAAATCCGGTGCTTACTACTTCTCCATTTTCAAGCTGTTTATAACTCACTAATCGCTTACCAAAAAGTTGCCAAATTATGCGTTCTCTTACCATCTTAAGGCTAAAGTCCTTTCTATAATTTTATTAGATATATTATGTATAAATATTTTGATCTATTTCTTCTTTCCATTAATCTAGGTAAAACAGTTTTATAGTTTAAAACCTCCTAGATAAAATTAATAAAATGGAATTGGGAAAATTGTACTAAAAATTATCGAGAGTATATAAATCAATAAACTAGCGTGATAGCGTGGTAACATTTTAATAGCTGTATATGATGTTTTATTTTTAAAAAGGGTTATATTTGCTGTTATTAATAAGATAAAAGAAAGAATAAAACCTATCAAGGCGATGAATCCAAGTTTAAAAAAGAGTAGTAATATCGCAAATCCAATTTGAATAAGAGTAAAATATGCAATCCATTTGATATTACCTTTAATACCGTATAAAACTGTGATTGTTTTTAGATTCTTCGCTTTATCATTGTCATAATCTCCCAAATCATTTACCCCTAAGTGAGCCTGCGCCCAAGGATAAAGAAAGAGTATGATAAAAACGATTGTCATTGAGAAGTTTCCATAGCATAGATAACCAGCTACAGGAAATAATGTTAAATCTGTTCTTCCTACCAATTGGGCAATTGGAAATTGTTG
>JBHLNY010000218.1:0-6095 GCA_048941065.1 Promethearchaeota archaeon | reverse complement strand
TAATATCATGAAGGTCTTGAAGCATTCTTTTTTCTAAATATTTGAATCTTCTAAAAGATATTGCCATATAATTGCTATACCATAATACGAATACTATTAATTCTTTATCCATCGTCTTTTTGCTTAAAAAAACGGAATGTTCGAAATATTCAAATGCCTTATCTGCCAAGGTCTTTTGTTCTCTAGCTTCTTCTATATATTGTATTGCATAGCCACTATATATCCCTCCAGCAAAATTATAGAAAAGTCCAAGAGCTCTATAATCCTCAGAATCTTGTATAAGCTCTAAAGATTCATTTACTTTCAAAATATATCTCTCAAAGATTTTTTTCAAATTTTCATCTCTCTTAAAGGGAATAATAAAAATTTCAGTAAAAAGAAGCCTTCCAATAGATACTACTGATTCACCAATAATCTGAATATTTTTAATATCTTTTGAAATATCCCAAGCTTTTTCACCTATTCTCCTACCATTATTACAAGCCTTAAGAATTTCACTTTTTCTAGTATAAAAACATGTCATAAAGTAACAACTCATTGCTGCTCTGTTTAATGTTCTAGCAACATCCTCATAATTATCTTCTTTAGAGAAAAGCTTACTAGATTCAAGAAAAAGTTCATATGAGTTTTCTATATTGTTTTTTCCTTCCTTAATTGAATTTGCGATAAGTCCTGTATAAAGATATGATTCTGCTTCACACTCCAACTCATTAGATTTGTTCTTAATCTGTTTATAAAGAGATTTTGCTTCTTTATAGGCATCTATTGCAGACTTGGTAAAATTTAAATATTCTTCTTGATTATCTGAAGTATTCGCGGCTCGAGTGTATGCTAAACCAAGTATTTTATAGATCTTTGCAGCTTGTTCTTTCATCTTATTGTTCAAGTAAATGCTTGCTATCTCTACATATAATTTCGCCGCTTGTTTCCAATTGTACTCTTTTTCCTCAACCTTTGCTTTTTCTAATATATTTGAGACTTCTTCTTCTACGCCCATATAAAACAATGTAAAACCAATAATAATTGCATTAACATATAAAGATGGAAATTCTAATTTTAATTCTATGAACGATAAATAATCTGTTATTTTATTTTATATTTTTTTAGTTATAAAAAGCTATCATTATCTTGTATTCTGGATAAATCTTTTCTCCTTATATTGGATACTTTTTCGATTTTTTAATTTTTGAAATTAAGGATTTATTTCATTGTTACATGTCCAACACTTTTCTCCGTTTGCTTTTAATGAGTAAGCACAGGTCAAACAATAACATGTTTTACAGTTTGGACAAACATATACAGTTCCTACAATTTGTCCTTTATGAACAACACAAATGAATTTTTGCTCCTCTACTTTAATCTCAGATTCGATTTTTTCTAATTCTTTTTTTTCTTTACTTGTTAACTTTTCTACTTTCATTTCTTTTTTTAATTTTGAAATATCTTTAATCTCACGTTTTTCTTTAATTATTGTTGCTGCTTCAGTTAATTTACGTACTTCACTTAAATCTGGCGATAAACTTGTCTCTAAAGGACAAGATGGAGCACTTATTCCTATAGTACTTCCAGAAATAGATGGTTTTTTTATTGTCTTTAGAGCGGTTGTTAAAATACTTTCCTCTTTTTTAACCAATTCTAATTGCTCGAGAACTTCTCGTTCTTTTTCATTGTATTTAGCTTTAGAAAAGAGTTCTGCTGCAGACCTTAGGTACAATGAACCAATTTCTAACAGTTCTTTCTTCTTATTGAAGTCCAATTCCTTGTCTACCTTTATTAAATGCCACAGAGCATCAAAAAGAGTTGAAGTCGCTAAAGCCCAATCTGCTCCACCTTCAAAACCCCCTTTCTGATATGAAGAAGCAGCATTTCTAAGCATTGACTTAATTTTTGTATATAATTGTGATTTAATTTCCATATCACCTGTCTTATCGAAATTAGAGCCATATTCTAAGGCTTGACAGAAAGCAGAATTACCTGAAGCTAAAAATTTTAATTTGGCTTCGGTAAACAGATTACTCGCTTTTGTAAATAAATTTGCTGCTTCTGCGAATTTATGAGGATCCTCATATTCTTCCCCATATTCCATGCACTCCCATGCTTTGCAAAGGTAAAAATTAGCTTCAAGTTCTTTACGTTCTTGTTCAATATTGAAATGTGTACAAACTTCATTTATTTGTAAGGCGGCATTGGCAAACTTCTCTGCTGATGCGATGTGTTTACCTTGTTTTCCAAGGATTCTTGCTTTTTCAAGATCAATCCTAGCAGCACAATAAACCATTCTTATTTGAGCTAATTTTTTGAGTTTTTCAATTCGAACTCTCTCTTCTTTATTTTTTGAATTTTTATGAGATTCTTCTAGATCTTTAATCGCAATCTTAAAGCCCTCTTTAGTATATTCATAATTTTCAATAGCTTCCATTTGATTTTCATTTTTACTAAAATTTTCTGCTTTTTCTTGTAAAGCCCAAGTTTCATAATAGGATGATTCATAATAGAAATTAGTTAGTTCTTTAAGGATTTTGCTAGCAATCTCATAATTTTTTTTAGCATTTGAATGGTCTTCCCTCTTATGATATTCTTTAGCTTTTTCTATAAGATTCCAGGCTTGTGTGTAATTTATCTTTTCTTCAATTATATTTTTTAAAAGTTTATATTCAATATAGTGTAATGATTCCTTATAGGCATCTTCAGCTTTTTTGTAATGTTCTGATGAGCTCAAATAATTTCCAATTCTATCTTCAACATGTGCAATATATTCATGGGCAGCAGCAGCATAAGAGTGATATCCCCTTTTAATACATTTTGATATTACATTTAAGCAAATCTCCTTTACTTTCATTAGATTATCAATTTCCCCAGTTGTTATTCCTAAATCTTCGTATAAACGACCTAATCGCATTTGAGCCGCTATAATGCCAGTTCGTGACAATACTGCATGCTCCATATTTTTTTCAGAAGCATCTATAGCAGCTCTTAACATTTCAACTTTTTCCTGTTTATTAGTAGCATTATCTGAGAGTGTTTTATAAGCCCTAAACAGAGATGAATAACCTATTCCTCGAACAAATCCCCCTTTGTACTTTTCACCAATTTCTTTGGCTTTTAAAGCAAATTGAAGCATATTTTGGATATATTCTTTTCTCTTCTCTTTAGATCTAACGAGATTGACCAGTTGTGAGTAAGACCAAGTTGACATTAGATATGGCCATCCAAAATAAGGTCTAAAAGCAAGCTTAATCAAAGCTTTTTTAGCGTATTCGATACTCCTTTTAGCATAAGATTTTCTCTGCTCTACTGTAAAGAAACTCCTATATGAAGCAGTAGAATAATAGAAAGAAGGTAAGAGGTTTGAATAATAATGCCATATAACATAAGAGTTTGAATAAATTTTTCCTAATTCCTCAATCTCTTGGAGATCTTGAGAAATTCTTTTTTGCACGAATTCAAATTTTCTAATTGAAATAGCAAGCCAATTTAACCACCATAAAGAAATTATTATTAAGGAGTTATTCTTAGACTTTCTAGAAAAAGCTAATCCTTTTTCCATAAGTTCTAATCCCTTTTCAGTATAGTCTCTTTGCTTACTTTCTTCCTCAATAAATTGAAATCCATATGCACAAAACCAACTACCGACTATTGAATAAATGTTTCCAAGAATATAAGGATCATCACAGTCCTCAGCAAGCTTTAGGCTTTCATCACATCGTATAAGACCTGTATTCATGTAATTTTTCCAAGCTTTATCCCATCTAAATGGTATAATGGAAAATATCATAAAGAATAGCATTCTTTCAGCAAGTAAAGCCTCAGCAAGAGATTGAATACTTTTTACATCTTTAGAAAGTTCCCAAGCTTTAATTGCAAGTTCTCTCCCTTTTTGATAAAATTGTTCAATAACCTCACTTTCACTATAATATATTATTAAGAAAAATATTACCAATGCTGCGCGACTTAAAACCCTTGCCCTGCTCTTTTGTTTGTTTTCTTCAGAATACAGTTCGCCTGCTTCAATAAAAAGCTCATAAGATTCGTTAAATATTTGTTTTGCTTGTTCAATAGAATCTGAAAGAAAACCTTTAATGAAATTTACCTCAGCAAGACATTCTAATTGGTGACTTTTATTTTTAATGTTTTTGTAAGTTTTGATTGCTTCATTATACGCATTAATTGCAAACCTATTTAATTGGATATAATCTTCTTGTGTCCTTGTTATCCCACCAGAACGATAATATGCATATCCTAACTTTTTAAAAATTTTTGCTAATTTCGCCAATTCTTTTTTTTCAGTAAATCTCTCTGAAATCTGCTGATATATTTTTACTGCTTTTATCCAATTATTATCCTTTTCCTCAAGTTTCGCCCTTTCCAATAAACTACTTTCTCTTTCCATTCTTACCATCAATATAAAGAGATAAATTTAAAATAAATGATAGGTTTATTTATTTTCTTAGTACCCAGAAACTATCACCACCTTCTTTTATAAAATTTGCCTTTGTAAATGGTGTTGAATCAATAAATTCTTTAAAGCTTTTTTCATCATAAAACAGTGAAGCCTTTACTTCTGTAAATTTATGTGTGATATCAAAAAGTTGAAATTGCTTTTTCGGAGCAAAAGTATCAGGAATCATACTTTCTCCAACAAGTAAAATCCCATTATCCTTTAATAAGGAATATAGATTTCTAATTACGCTTTTTCGGTAATTTTCATCAGTGTTCATTTCATGAAGAACCTGATTTAATATAATCAAATCAAATTTCTCCTTAAAGGAGTGAGCAAATTCATCAATTGTAGTTTCAAAAATTTCAATTCTTTCATTCCAATTATTTCTTTCTATTAATTCTTTCACGTGTACTAATCCAGTAGGATCGATATCAATTCCTACAAATCTTGCATTTTTGTACTTTTTTGCCCAAGTCTCGAGATTAAATCCATAACCACATCCTACTTCAAGAATAATACCTCGCTTTAGTAAGATTTTGCAAAAATCCTCATAATTTTTAGAGAATAATCTTTCTACTAAAGTTCCAAACCTCGCACCCCGCTCTTGTAGATCTTTCATAACATCCCCAGATAAATCGTAGAGGCTCCAAATTTTACCAGTTTTAAAATTTTCTACTAAAATATCCTGAGCTGGAGCCATATAATAGAATGCACCGAGCGTCCCTCCAATATAAGACACACTTTTTCGGTCAATAAGTAAATCAAATACATAGGGAGCTGTTTTCAAGATTTTCTTTCTAGAATTTCCTATCTCAAATATACCACATTCAAGTGCTAAATGAAGCCAGCCATCTAAATATTTTAAATCTAAATTTAGCTTTTCAGAGAGTTCATTTGGAGTAAAAGTCACTACTATGTTTTTATCTGCACTAGATGATGATTTGGTTTTTTCATATAAGTAATTAAAAATACCCAAGCGTCTACCCATACCAATTAATATAATTGTATTAAATCCATAAAGCCCGTTAATGGCAAATTTTTTTATTTGATCTCTCATAGAAATCTCAGGTTCATTTTCCTTTTCAGTTGTAATTAATTCCACCATAACATTTTTTTTTGAATTGATAATAATAGTTGAATAAATAAATTATCTCGTACTTTGGATAAATTTCCTCTCCTTTTTTTGTTCTATTTCCCATTTTTTCCTCTCTGAACGTAATTTAAAAAGATTAACATCTTTATAAATCAAGCCCTCCTCTTTTGCAGGGATTATTCTTTCAGTACGATCTTTTTCAGGAGTATATATAAGAGATTCTCCAAATTCTGCAACATTGGTAAAGAAACAATAAGCATAGATAGATCTTCTAGCATCAAAGTGAGCTGCTTTAAAATCAGCTGTGACTGGAGTAAAAGCAGGATTAATAATAATATCTATAGGAGGCTCACAGTTCTTTAATTCGACCCTTAAATCCATATCTAGAAAATCTCGACATATTACAATTGCAATTCTACCAAATTCTGTATTGCTTACTATTGTTCTTTTAGGTGAAGAACTTGTTTCTATTGATTCTTTAAACCGTTTTTTACCTAAATGTATCATGGCAGGAATATGTTTTTCTTGTTCCCAGAGGATTCCTTCAGGTCCAATTACTCT
>JBHLNY010000217.1:0-6119 GCA_048941065.1 Promethearchaeota archaeon | reverse complement strand
GTATCGTACTGCCCTTCGTCCCATTCCCTGTATCCACGTATCGTTACGCGCGGTGGAAAGGTCCTCCACTGTGCGCCTGCAGCCCATATATGTCGCTCTTCGCTTGGCGAGTAGAAGTATATCTTGGGCACGACCACGCCCCGGCGTGGGGCAGCGCGCATCGCAGAGACCATCGTGTTCACCGCTGATGACTCTAGCAACGTATCATTATTCAGTAGCAACACGCAATCTGCACCATGCTCTAGCGCGTGCACGATCCCTACGTTGTTCCCGGCCGCAAATCCCAGGTTTGCCGCGTTGCGAATCACCGTCACCTGGGGGAATCGCCGCCGGATTGCCGCATCGCTGCCGTCCGTCGAGGCATTGTCGACCACGATCACATTGGGGACAGGAGAGGCCAGATCGAGCACGGAGGCGACGGTATCACAGACCATCTCGCCTCCATTCCAATTCAGGATCACCACACTCACTTTGAGCGGTGTATCAAGTGGACTCATAGACGCGAATGAACTCGTCGATCCGGCTCTCCCAGAAGAACCGGTCTCGATGCTTGATAGCCCAGGCTCGCAACCAGGCTCGCGTGGCGTCGTCTTGTAGCAAGGACGACAGCCGTTTCCCCAACGCGTGGGCATCGCCGGGTGTTACCAGCATGGCCTCATTGTTGCCGAGCGCCAGTCGTCGGTCGCCAACGTCGCCAGTGACGACCGGGGTGCCAACAGCCAAGCTCTCGTACAGCTTCAGTGGCGAGCGTGCCTGGGCAGTTTCGTCATCCCGCACTGGATCCACCGAGATGTCCGCTGCCGCATAGTAAGCCGGCACATCGTCCGGCGGAACCCACCCCACGAAACGCGTGTTGTCCGCGATCTCCATCTCGGCTGCGCGGTTCTGCAACCAGGCCAAATCTGCCCCCCCACCAACCAGCACCAGAATGGCCTGTGGCAGCTCGTTGACTACAACCTGCACAAAGCTCTCCAATAGCAAATCCACCGCGTGATTCGCCAGGTTCATGCTGCCGACGTACACGACCACAGGCCGATCTCCCAGCCGGTGCCGACATCGCACCTCCGCGATGGCTTCAGCATCGGGCATCTGAAAACGCTTGGAACTCACGGCATTGGGCACTAGCACGACTCGTTGGTTCCCAGGTGTCAGAGACTGAACACGTGCTTGCAGAAACCTGGTATTGACTGTTACACCATGAACCCACGATGGCAAGCGATCTTCAAACCACGCGACCACTTTTCTCTGCCACTCTGCTTCGAACCGGTTCGACGCAGCCTCGAAATCATCGCAGTCAAGATAAACACGCCTTCGCAGCGCCAGCAGCGCGAGCCCTGCAACGCCGTTCATCGGTTGGGCTTTGCCGAGATGGTACGCATCACTGGGACTGGTGATGGCAGCCCAGGTCAGCTTGAACGTGGCTAGCGCGGCCACCCATACCAAACGTAGGGGACCATAGTAGCGTTTCTGCGACCCGGTTTTCTGCACGTGCATCTGCCCAACGTACCAAACCTCAACACCATCGTGGTGAATGCGCCGTTGTGTGAGCATGCCAAAGTTGGGGTGCAGTGCCAGTACCCGTACTCGGTACCCATACGCCGTTAGGCCCTGGGCCAGGGGTCTGTATCTACCAATCCCAGACGGACAGTCCAGGCTCTGCGTCAGGATAAACGTTATCTGCTTTGGGGCACTGCTTTCAGGGGAAGCTACCGGAGCGTTCATAAAACCTTCTCTATCACACCGCTGTTTCCTGATTGGATGATGACACGCCATCGTCCATCTTGAGGAAGCGCCGTCAAATCGCTGACGATTGCCCGGCCGGGAGCTGCGGCATCCTGTATCCAACTTTCATATGTTGGCCGGTTGTCCTGCCACTGTTTGTTCCGCGCCACCAGGTCATGCGTGTGATTCAAGATGCAGCCATAGATCCAATAAAACGTTGCGTTGGTGTCAACCAAATACGTCAGCGTCACATCTGGCATTTCTTGCGATGTCTGATAAGCAACGCGGTATTCATCCAACGTAATCGGATACGCGTTTGGAGGAGGAAACCATGCGTTGGCACCGATAGCAACAGCCACAGCGAGCACGATCATCGTGACGCAAGCGATCCAGCCCCGTAACCCCCTGGCCCGGGCAAAACCTGACCAGGCCCGCTCAAGCCCTAAAGCCGCGAGTACGGTGAACAAAAACACGTTGAAATAGAATGTCTTGTCCGGGATATATAGCGTGAGCATATCCATAATGGCAACACCATACAAGGTCACCACCAAAGCAGCATTTGTGATAAGGAACAAAGTCAGCCCGAAGTATTGTTTCCAGGTCCGGAGTAGCGTCCAGAATCCCCAGCCCACGAAAAGCAAGAAGATACCACCCAGCGATTGCCAATCTGGCGTCAAACGCCGATCTCGCGACGGCGCAAACCAGGCGATAAAGTCCCATTGATCTATTATTGCCACAACTGCTAAAATCACCGTGAGGATCAACACCGCGCCAGCAATGATGGCGCGCCTTCGCACTGACATCCTTTGGTCCAATAGTATCGACATGACAAGTGGGACGACAACAAAGGGCAGCCAAGCAGGATACGAGTTAAGACATCCCAAAACCAGGATGAGCGTTATGCCAGTGGTCAATAAGGGGTGCAACCGCTCCCTCACGGCCGTTGCCCATAATGCGAGCACAACGATCAGATCCCCCATTATCATGTTGCTGTAAAAGCTCCCGGCAAACACTTGGACACTGTATGGATATACCAGGAAAATCATTAGCGTTGCCAGAGCGGCCAAAACGTAGCTGGCGGGATAGCGTGGGAGCAACTCGAAACTGATCCCATAGGCAAGCATCACTTGCGTTGTTACAAACAACGCCGCGAGCAGGTACATCGTTTGGGCCGGCAATACGCCTGTCAGGTGCGCCAGGAACGCAGTCAGGGCCGAAGGGCCAACCGGGTAGTCATCGTAAATGTACAGGTAGTCAACATTGTCTGGGAAGCCGTTATTCTGGTAAATATAGTTCACGAGCAAATGCTGGTGTGAGCAGTCCACGGAGAATGAAACGGGCATCAGATCGCTCGGCGCCAGGTAGACGGCGTGGATCAGGAATGCACCGCCAACGGCGATCATCCCCATGACTTCTAACCAGCGCCATCGCACCGTGGGGCGTAGCTCAGGCCAACGGATCAGTACCCCGGCAATACACACAACCTCGACACCTAGCATGACGGCAAGCCATGTCAGATGAAACTGACCAAGCAAGGCGTCGAGCACAAGTGCGTTCCCCACCGCCAAGATACTGAGCAGGACCACCCCTAATAGAATAAGTACCACGCCAGAAACAGAGCGTGATCTCAATAAGGTGTCTTGCTGATCTGTACGCTGTTCGGCCATTTGACGCCTTATTCCTCTGCTCCTGATCGTTCTGTCGCTTCACCTGACTCTGCGATGAGGTCAGCGATGTGTCCCCAGGAAAACCGGTCTTGATCACGAGCTATTTGCTCTGCGATATCGGTCTGGCAGCCTGCCTGAAAGAAGCTCGAAATGGCCTTCGCCAATGCTCTTGAATCTCCGGGTGGCACCACACAGCCGGCCTGCCCACTAGCAATGGCCTCTGGCAACCCCTCACACACGGTGGTCGTGATCACGGGTACTTCTAGCCCCCATGCCATCTGAATTGCGCCGCTCCCTGTCACCCGCCGGTACGGCGCTACCAGCACATCTGCAGCCGAAAAATAAAGAGCCACCGCTTCGTTCGGTATGTAGCGATCTTCAATGATCACCGAATCACCGATCCCCAGTTGCTCGACCATCTCCAAGTAAGGACCTTTTTCATCCCAGAATTCTCCGGCCACCACAAGTATTACTCTGCCCAACTGTGTCTGAACCTTCGGCAGCGCTGCCAGAACATCTTGCAAACCTTTGTACTCGCGCACGATTCCAAAAAAGAGTAGAACCGGCATCCCGACCGGCAGGCCGAGTGCAGCACGCGCCTCCTCTTTGGTCACCCGTTCATCGGCAAACATGTCATATACCGGGTGTGGTACCACAACTACCTGAGCATCTGGAACCAGAGCGCGTAGTTGATTCTCCTCTTCCGGCGACTGGACAATGAACCGCGTTCCCAAACACAACACCAGACGCGCCAGCCACGAGTCCCACCACCGGGCTTCATGGGGCAGCACGTTGTGGCAGAGGATCACCAGTGGTCGCCACAGGAAAAGTCGCAGCAGTCCCCCTATCACAAACCACACCGGTGCCCAGAAATTTATCCACCATTGCAGGACGACCACATCAGGCTGGTACCGATAGATGCGCCAAAAAGTTGCCAGCCAGGTGATAGGGTTCAGAGAGTCGATCCAATAACGGGCGTCGTCCACGCTCAGTGGCTTCTGGCTAGGATCTTTATCGCTCGGCCCGGGGAAGAGCCACTGCGGGTATTGACGCTTGAACGAAACGAGGAGCACCTCATGCCCTCGCTCACGCAGCGCCCGATAGAGCATTGTTGTATAGTGGGCGATCCCCCCTCGATAAGGATACACCGGCCCGATCAGAACAGACCGCACGATACCTTCCCCCATCCTGACTGGGTCGCTGTCTGGTCACGGAAATCTCGGGTTCGGTTTTCCTGGCTCAGAATGAACTGTACATGCCAGGTCAGAAACTCGCCCAGCCAAGGTACACGAGCCACATTGAACGGGAAAAAGCGGGTTGATTCGTGCTGGACCTTCAATCCAGCTTCTGCAAAGAGCCGGCGTGCGCGTCGAATGGTTAGCGGATACAGACCCCAGTCGCCGCAAGCTGTGGCTAGGCTGTCCACCTTGTGCCTGGAGAGACGCAATGCCCAGCGCTCGCCCAACAGGTGATACGGCTTGAATTCATGTCCACCTACAGGACTGTAAAAGGGAGGAAAACTCATATACACCACGCCGTCCGGTGTCAATACCCGTTTGATTTCGGCCAGAAGCTGTGTCGGCTCGGGAACGTGTTCGATCAGGCTGGCACAAAAAACCACTGGGAAACGATCGGGGCCAAAGGGGAGCTGCATCGCATTGGCCAGCACCAAGATCGGCGGCGATGCCACCAGCCGGCTGAGATCAACCGATATGACACGCGCCCCTGCCTCGGTCATCGCGTGGCTATAGCCCCCTGTACCGCAGCCCAGGTCAAGCACGTCGGTGTTCTGAAACCTGACCCCTTGTTCAATCAGGTAGTCGAGGATCAGTCGCGCCTGGTACATCTGGAATCGGCGGTACGCATCGTTGCTACGAAAACGACGCCGGGCCAGGGACAACAGGGTGATCCACTCGCGGACCATTGTTCAAAGCCTCGATGTCACGCAAGATAAACCTTACTGCACTATCTCAAACACCCACACCCGGTCCCGGCGGTATACTGATCGATAGTGGGCACTGCGAAGCAACGCATTTGGGTCCAGCACATACGGCCCGGTGTAATTCACCCGCCCCTGCTGCTGGCCGATGTAGACATGCGTGATCCCACGCTCCCGCAGCATAGCCAGAGTCGCCGGGTCGTCTATTTCCGCGCCCTGGAGTTGCCGAGTCAGGTCGTTGACCCACTCCCGGTATCCAGGCTGTGGCCCCTGCTCTGTCCCATAGTTCAACGGCGGCACCGTATTCGCCCGTCCTGTCAGCAGCGGCAGCCACCATCCTCCATCGGAGCCGACGATCGCGCTCCCCCCGTAGGCAAAGAACGAGTTCACCAGGAACACGGCTTCCTCTGAGGTGTTCTCCTGAATCCACTCCATCGCCCGCAGGTCAGGCCGGGTGAGCAGGGCATGCTGAGACACCCGCAGGTCTCCCATCCGGGCCCGCACTCCTCCCAGACCTATCCCTATCACGAGTAACACTGTCAATGCGCCGAGCAATCTCTGAAACCCCAACCGGTGTGGTTGCAACCGGGCCATCAACTGGCTAAGAAGATCCCCGATCAGCACGCCAGCAGGGATGTACGCCGCGATGAAGAGGGTGAAGTTGCTGATCGCACCGGTGCCGGGGAGGTAGAGCCATTCTGGGTTGGTGGCGATAAGAAGCAGAAACCACCACAGAGACACTAACAGAACCCCACGCCGACGCCGCCACAAACCGATCGCCACCGCCAGCA
>JBHLNY010000216.1:0-6155 GCA_048941065.1 Promethearchaeota archaeon | reverse complement strand
GTAATAAGAGTGAAATCATTCAATATGTGAAATTTTTAAAGTTCTTTAATATTTCAATCATTAAAAATTACAATTAATTTAATATAAAACTAAGGTGAAAATAGTTAATGAGTGAAATGCCAAAAATGGTTGTATGCTGTGCATTGACAGGTTCCCTTACCCAACGTTCTCAAAATCCAGCTCTTCCGCATACTCCTGAAGAGCTTGCAAAAGATGCTTATGAATGTTATGAAGCAGGAGCAACAATGGTTCATATTCATGCTAGAATGCCCGATGGGACACCAACATCTTCTCCACAAGTATTTACAGAAATTCAAAAACAAATTAAAGAAAAATGCGATATTCTTCTTTGTATGTCTACTGGAGGTGCACCTGGTATGACTCTTGAGCAAAGACTTGGTCATATACCAGTATGTAAACCTGAAATGGGATCCTTAAATTCAGGATCAATGAATTTTGCGCTATCTGCTGGAACTACTATTTTAAAAGAAATTATATTTCCAAACACTTTTGAAACTTTAGGAAATTACGGAGACACATTTAAAGAAGCAGGAACAGCACCTGAATTTGAAGTATATGATGTTGGCCAGATTAATAATATCATTTTTGTAAAAGAACAAGGACACTTTCACGATCCATTAAATTTTAATATAGTATTAGGGGTTTTGGGAGGAGCTGCACCAACGATGGAGAATCTTATGCATATGAAAAATCAAATTGAAAATATTCCAAGAGCAACGTGGTGCGTAACTGGAATTGGTAGGCATCAATGGCGATTATTAACCCAAGCAATACTTTTAGGTGGTCATGTAAGAACTGGGCTTGAGGACAATATTTACGTTCAAAAAGGTGTCCTAGCTGAAAGTAATGCCCACATGGTACAAAAAATAGTGCGTATAGCAAAAGAATTAGATCGCGAAATAGCTGATTTAGACGAAGCTAAAGAAATTTTACAACTTCCGAGAAAATATTAATCACTTTCTTTTTTTTTATTATTTTTTAAAGCAAATTCTTGACATTAAATATTAATCTTAATTAGAATAATAAATGTGAAATTGAAACATTATCTTTAATTAACTTTTTTTTGTATCAGACATTTTTGGTTAAAACATTGTCAGACTAAAACGTTTTAAAACTATTTAATACTAGTACTAATATTAAAATTCATAAAATATTGAAATTAAAATGAGTGAAGAAAAGGTAATTGTTGCTAATAAAGGACTTATTAGAGCTGAATTTGCTTTTTGGGTTGGCCAGTATATGGATAAATTCTTCGATGCTCTTGAAAGTAAGAAATTTATTGGAAACAAATGTCCAAAATGTGGAGATGTTTTTGTACCTCCAAGAAAAATATGTGGTAAATGTAAAATTACAATTTCTTTGGACCAAAATTGGGTTGATTTGCCTGAAACAGGAACTTTACTAAACTATACAGTTACTTATTATAAAGTAAATGATAGGACTACTCGAAAGGTTAAAAATCCTCAAATAATTGGCATGATACAAATTGATGGAAGCAATACGGGGATCATATATCGCCTTTTAAATATAGATCTGGATGAAGTTAAAGTTGGAATGAAAGTTAGAGTTGTTTGGGAAGAAAAAACAAAAGGAGACCCTTCAGACATTAAGGGTTTCACGAAACTATAATAGGAGGTGAAAAAAATATGGAAAAAGTAGGTATTGTAGGATATAATCAAGTAAAATTATATTCAGATGCAAATTACGGTCGTTATGAAATGATTTTTGAAGCTGTTAGAGGGGCACTTGATATGGTTGGTTTAAAGAAAAAGGATATTACTACTGCTATTTCTTGTACTAATGATTATTATGAAGGACGAACAATTTCAAATTGTTATACAGTTGAAGTTGGGGGAGGATATATGTCAGATGAAAGCAAAGTAGAAATGGATGGAGCATATGCTGTTTTGTATGGATTAATGCGAATTTTATCTGGCAATCATAAATTAGCTCTAGTATGGGGTGGTAGTATGGCATCATGTTTTCCATATCATTCTACTCGTTTGTATGAAACCGATCCTACCTGGGAACGACCACTAGCTTATGTAAATGATATTACTGCTGCTGGTTTCCAAATGAGATCATATATGGAGAAATTTGGTGTTAGTGCTGAAAATATAGCTAAAATAGCGGTAAAAGATAGAAAAAATGCTACAAAAAACCCGTTAGCTCTAAAGGAATCCCAAAATCCAAATATTACCATTAAAGATGTGTTAGAATCAGAAATATATGCGGATCCAGTTACAGAACTAATGGTTGCTCAACCTTGCGATGGGATAGCCGCTTTAT
The DNA here is from genome assembly GCA_048941065.1 of Promethearchaeota archaeon. Lineage (GTDB taxonomy): Archaea > Asgardarchaeota > Lokiarchaeia > Sigyniarchaeales > SOKP01 > Loki-b32. Next base: position 3,845 of record JBHLNY010000216.1, on the reverse strand, counting down.
TATTAGCTCCTGAAAAACAAGCTTTAAAAATAACAGATAATCCTGTTTGGATAACTGGAGTGGGATATTCTCAAGATGCTTATTATCTTGGTGATAGAGATTTGTCGACATGCAAATCAATGGAATTAGCTGGTAAAATGGCATTTGATTCGGCTGGAATTAGGAATCCGAGAGAAGAAATTGATGTTGCCGAATTATTTGAGGCTTATGCTCATGAAGAATTAATATTTTCTGAGGCATTGGGACTTGCTCAGAAAGGTAAAGGCATAGATATTGATACTAATATAAATGGTGATTTATCAATAAATCCTTCCGGAGGAGCGATAGGTGGCAATCCACCTTGCGCAACAGGATTAATAAGAATAATTGAAGCTGCAAAACAATTAAGGGGAGAAGGAAATGCTTATCAAGTTAAAGGGGCAAAAAAAGCTATAGCTTCTGGTCAAATAGGGATGTGTGCTCAAAATAATATAGTTTATGTATTGGAGGGGAGTAATTAAAATGGGTCGTCAAGTAGCAATAGTATCAGCAGGATTTAGTGAGCATGCATCAAAACGATCTGATGTAAGTATGCCAGAATTGGTGAGTGAAGCAATAGAAGATTGTTTAAAGAAAGTTCCAAGTATAAGTTTTGATAATATTGATGCTTATGTAAATGGAAATATGCCTGCCTTCGAAGGGGCAAATATTCCTGAATTATGGATGACGGATTGGATGGGTGCACGAAATAAACCATTAATGCGAGTTACTACAGGAGGTACTACAGGTGGTTCAGTTGCAATCGCAGGTTATTATACCGTTTCAGCCGGATTACCTGGTATTGATACTGTTTTAGCAGTTGGATTTGAACACCAATCCCAAGGTGACACTAGTGTTGGTTTAGCTAGTGTAGCATATGGTGAAATTTCGCTTTATAATACATTAGGAATTAGTTATGATCGTTTGACACGTATATTTTCTGCAGGTGCTGCCATTGGTGTAGGCTCTTATCAAGCAACTAATTATATGAGAAAAACTAAAATTACTGAAGAAGATTTAGCTCGAGTTGTTGTACAAAATAGACGTAATGCTGCAAAGACATGGTGGGCTCATTTAAAAATGCCTAATCTTACAATTGAGGATGTTTTAAATACCCCTTATCTATCTTTTCCATTAAGATATGGGATGGTTTGCCCTGCAAGTGATGGTGCGTGCGCAGTTTTATTTACAACAGAAGAAAAAGCAAAAGATATGTGTGATATTCCTGTTTATGTAAATGGTGTAGCTAGTGTTGCCCATGAAACAGCTGTTATGGGGTATGATAGTAGTGGTTCAGGACAAATCGATCCTTCAGAACAGTTAGGTGCAATGAAATCATCTGAATTAGCTTATAGTCAAGCAGGGATTTCCTTTCCTAGGAAAGAAATTGATTATGCTGAGGTTTATGCACCGTTTCCCAATCAGGAACTCATGTGGGTTGAGAAATTAGGTTTATTCGAGGAAACTACAGCTCCTCAGATGTATGAGAATGGGGTAACTGCTCTGAATGGTGAGTTACCGATATGTTGTTCTGGAGGTGTCAATTCCACAAATGCAATTGGAGCGTCTGCATTGGAAAGACCAGCTGTTTCTGCTTTGCAAATAATGGGTAAAGCTAGTAATCAAGTTCCAAAAATTGTACATACTGCTATTGGTCATGGATGGGGTGGTGTACTTAATTTATGTACAATGATGGTGATGTCAGACGAACCACAGAGAAAGTGGAGGTAATAAAAAATGTCAAAATTAACGCAAAGGAAATCTTTGGAGTATATTAAAAAAGAATATAAAAGAACTAGAACAATACCAGGTAATTGGTATTTAACTAGTTATAAATTTAAATTTAATATTACTCATATTCAACCTTTTTTGAAAAAATTAAAAGAGAAGAAATTGATTGGTTCAAAATGTCCAGGCTGCAATAGAGTATTTTTTCCTCCTAGATATGTGTGCGGAAAATGTCTGATAAAACCAGATCAATGGGTTGATTTACGAGAAACTGGCCAAGTTTCTACATTTGCTATCGCTTATCTAAAAGATCCCGAAACAGGTGAAATTCAGGAAAAACCAATGGTTCTCATCCGTCAAGATGGAGCAGATACAACATACATGGTTGAGTTAAACCCTGATGTAGATTTTAAAGATACCTATATTGGAATGCCAGTTAAAGTTCATTGGGCAGAAAATGTTACTGGTGGACTGAATGACATTGAATACTATGATTTAGTTGAAGATGATGCAAAAGATTTAGATATTCGTAAAGAATAATTATAATTTTTTTTATTTCCATTCTATTCTTTAATTTTTTAAAAAATTATGTAAAACTTTTTCAATTATTTCTATACAATACTCAAGATCATCTTGATTTATTCCATAATGAGTAACAAACCGAACCCTATGGTTAAAATTGAAAACTTTCACTCCAAATTTGTATAGTCCCTCCATCATTTTTTTCATTGGTATTTCTAAAGGAAAATCAACCCAGAATATATTTGTTTCCGGCTGTTGAACTATGATTGGAAAATCAAGATTCCGAAGCCCTTCAGCAAGAAATTTAGCGTTTTTATGATCCTCTTCTAATCTTTTTATCCATTTTGGTTCAAGTGCTACCAAACCAAAACATGCAATAACTCCAGCTTGTCGCATCCCCCCTCCTAACATTTTTCGGTATCTTCTCGCCTTTTCAACGAAATCATAAGAACCAGCAACAATAGAACCAACTGGACAAGAGAGACCTTTAGATAGACAAAACATAACATTATCAACATGTTGAGTAAAATCTATAGCAGGTCTGTTAAGAGCCACTGAAGCATTAAATATTCTTGCCCCATCAAGATGAAATTTCAACTCGTTTTTTTCAGCAAATTGTTTCATTTTATGTAAATCCTCAGGTTTAATTATAGTCCCTCCATGAAAATTATGCGTATCCTCAGCACATAAAAGAGTTGTTTGTGGTTCGTGGATATCTTCTTTATCTCGAATCATTTCTTGAAGGTTTTTTAAGTTGGGGATTCCTCTATTCGAAGGATAGGTACAAATCATTAATCCTCCGATTCGAGCAGCACTTCCAACTTCATGACCATAAATATGACTTAATTCTTCCACCATTATCTCATCTCCAGGTGTAGTTTGAGATAATAAAGAAACGAGGTTTCCCTGTGTTCCTGAAGTGACAAGTAAAGCAGCTTCTTTTCCAACTATCTTTGCTGCCTTTTCTTCCAATTCGTTAACAGTTGGATCTTCTTTTTCTACATCATCCCCAATCTTAGAATTATCTAATGATTTAACAACTTCCCACATTTCAGGAGATGGTTTTGTTACGGTATCAGAACGGAGATCAACAATTTTCAATTTGATCAAAACTTCCAATATTTTGTTTTAAGTTCATATAATGTATCATAAAAATAAAAAATTATTAACAGTATTTTTCATTGAAATCTTTAATATGGATAATTTTGAAAAAATTGAGGAAAATATACGATTTCCAGAAGTTACCGGTAATTTCATAGTAGTCTATGAAGATCAAGACATTTTTTTGTATGGCTGGATTGCACTTGATGAGACCTTCAATACTTTTCTTTCTTTTTTACAGGAAGAAATAGAATACTCTTGGGGAAAAGAATACGCAGATATGAACGATTATTTAATATTCCATATTGACACCACTGATAAAAATACATTAAAAAAAATTACTGATAATGAATATTATCAATTTGTAAGAAAGCAAGATGAGATTTTTATAGTTGTATTACATAAAAAAATCAAATATCGAATTATAGAAAACCTTCCTTCCGTCTATGATTGGTTTATGGAGGATTTTTTAAATT
>JBHLNY010000013.1:0-26762 GCA_048941065.1 Promethearchaeota archaeon | reverse complement strand
CGATCAATGTAACGGGACTCTTTATACACCCTATTAAAATTCTTGAAGCTGATGAGAAATTTTTCGAGATGGTTTTATTAGAGATCAAAAAAGTTGGCGGTCAAATCGATCCTGATGATTATAAATAAATAAAACAAGGTATTTATGAAATGAAATATATGGTAAAGGATTTTGTACACAAAATTAGTTATCACTGCGAGTCCTCTTCAATGAGAGATCTCTTTGAATTTTATGGCTTTCCAATGTCCGAGGCTATGGTATTCGGGCTCGATGCAACATTGGGATTTGGATTTTTTGATACAACAGGCAATGTATCTTTTATTCCCGAATCAGATGTCCCTTTTTTCCTAGGAGGCAAGCAAGGAACTATTGAACCAAATTCATTAGCTTGCCGTTTATTGGGAATTACTTTAAGAAAACAATCGTTTACAAGTGCAGATAAAGCATGGGAAGAATCAAAGAGATTCATTGATCAAGATATCCCACTCATATTACGCATTGATATTTTTTATCTTCCTTTCTATGAATTTGAAGATGAGGTTCATTTTGGTGGACATGCAATAACATTAGCTGGTTATGATGAGGAAAAGGGTATAGCATATATAGGAGACACGGAGTATGAGGGATTTCAAGAAATATCGATTGATCGGTTAAAACAAGGTAGGAGTTCTATTTATGGTCCTAAATTTATGCAACCTAACAATGTACAATTTTCCATGATGAGACGCCCAGATGGAAAGCACCCTCCATTAGCTGCTGGAGTCAAGCTCGCCATTCAACACGTAGTGAATAATATGCTAAGACCGTCAATGAATAATATCGGAATTCAAGGTTTAAAGCTCTTTGTGAAATCAATTCCAGAATGGAAAGAAAAATTAAAAGGAAAGGCAAGATTAATGTTTGAATTATTTCATGGATATATTGAGACATGGGGTACAGGGGGAGGAGCGTTCCGAAAGTTGTATTGGCAGTTCTTAAAAGAGATTAAAGATGATCCAAAAATGTGGGAAGGTCCAAAGGCTTGGAACAATGAAGAGTTGAAAATTCTTGAAGATTGCATCCAAATAATTGAACGCGATGCGGGAGATTGGACTTTAATTGCTGAAACTTTAAAGAAAGCAGCTGACGAGTATAAAGATGAATGTTTGAATTTTGTAGATTTAGGTGAAATACAGAGTATTACCCTCAAAATAATCGAACAAGAGGAAGAATTATTTAAAAAATTATCCAAAATAAAAGTTTAAGTGGTGTAAATATGGCTGATAATAATCTAGCAGCGCCCTGTGGTATATATTGTGGCGCTTGTAGGCAATATCTCCTCTGGAAAAAAGATCTATTAGAGGAAAGAGGATACAAAATGGGCTGTAAAGGATGTCGAATTAGGAATAAAAATTGTGTATTTATAAGAAGAGATTGTCCATCATTAAGGAAAAAAGAATTTGAATTTTGTTATGAATGTGAAAAATTTCCTTGTCAAAAGCTACAAAAAATGGATACCCTCTATCAAGAGAGGTATTATGTGAATATGGTCAATAATTTAAAAAGAATTGAAGAGATTGGAGTTGAAAAGTGGCTCAAAGAGCAAGAGAAGCTATATACTTGCCCCGAATGCGGAGGTGAGATTTGCATTCATGATGCGGAATGTTATGATTGTGGGAAAAAAATTAATCCAAATAAAAAATAAGGAATTAAAAGAGAGTTAAATATGGGAGATTGGAAATCGTTATTAAATGATGATCCAACAGATTGGTTACTGGAGGAAAAAAATCCTTCAGTTCGATATTTTACTTTAACTGAAATTATTGGATATTCTAAAGATAATCCTGAAGTTAGAAAGGCAAAAAAAGAGATTATGATAAATGGAATTGTCCCTAAAATTCTTAACAAACAAAAAGTCGGAGGATATTGGGTAGATCGTGAAAACTTTTATGTCTATACTAAATATAAAGGAACTGTATGGACTTTTATAGTCTTAGCAGAACTTAATGCAGATGGGAATGATGATAGAATCAAAGAGACATGTGAATTTATTCTTAAAAATTCACAAGATCGAGATAGTGGAGGTTTTTCTGTTCAAGGTAATGAGAATGATGGTGGAGTTCATAACCGAGTGATTCCCTGCTTAACGGGAAACTTGATCTGGGCTTTAATAAGGTTTGGATATTTAGAAGATCCAAGAATTCAAAATGCAATCGAATGGATTTTACATTATCAGCGACTAGATGATGGAGTAGGTAAAGCTCCTAAAGGATGGCCTTATGAAAGACATAAAAACTGTTGGGGAAAACATACATGCCATATGGGAGTCGTAAAAAATTTAAAAGCATTAGCGGAGATTCCTCTAGATAAAAGATCAGACAAAATAAATGACTTTATTGAAAGAGCAGTTGAATATGTACTTAATCATCGCATTTATAAAAGAAGTCATGATCTTAATGTGATAGCGAAAGAAGAATGGATACAATTTGGATTCCCTTTAATGTGGAACATAGATGCTTTAGAAGTCTTAGATATTTTAACAAGATTAGACTATAAAGATCATCGAATGCAGGATTCTATAGACTTAGTTATATCAAAACAAAATGAAAATGGACGATGGTTTTTGGAGAAAACTTTCAATGGGCGAATGCAAGCAAATATTGAGCAAAAAGGCAAAGAAAGTAAGTGGATTACCCTAAAAGCTGTAAAAGTGTTGAAAGAGTTTCATAATTAAATAGTTATTTATAAAGTTGTTAAATATAAAAATTTATGGAGGTAGGAAAATTGGTTAAATTAATTATTGAAGATTTTAAGCACATTCCTGGTGCAAATTGTCAATTATCAAGTTTAAGAAAGGTTCTCGCATATTATGATATTCATCTTTCTGAACCTATGATCCTAGGTCTATGCTCAGGGTTGGGGTTCTTCTATTTTTATATGAAAAGAATGCCTTTCCCGATGATATTAGGATTAGCCGTGAAGAAAACCGAAGTTTTTGAAAGAGTGTTAACCCGTTTGGGAGGAAATGTAAAAGTAACAGAGACTCTATCAGTGAATAGTGCCCATAGTAATCTAATTACTTTATTAAAAAAAGGACAACCAGCAATTACATTCGTTGATTTTGCATACTTACCTTTCTTTTTTGCAGAGGGTACTCCCATTCCAAATGAGCAATCAGGTCATTTCGGAGCCCATACACTAGTAACTTATGGAATTGATGAAGAAAAAAATGAAGCTTATATCTCTGATAGATATGCAAATCCCCATGTTATGACGTATGAACAATTAAAAGCGGCAAGAGCGAGTCAACATGCGCCATTCCCGGCAAAGAACAAATTAGTAGAGTTAATCTTACCAAAGAAAGTAAAGGATCTGAAGGAAATAATTCCCTTGGCTCTAAAAGAAAATATAAACTATATGTATAATCCTCCCATTCGTAATATGGGATTAACGGGCTTCCAAAAGTGGAGACAGATGCTTCCTACATGGGGTTCTGACTTTAATAAGAACGATTTATTATTTGGTTTAGTAAGCGTTTTCATTTACATGGAGACAGGTGGAACAGGGGGTGCGATGTTTAGAATTTTATTCCGAGATTTCATGAAAGAAGCAGGTGAACTATTAAATAGTAATGGATTAATTAGAGTTTCTGAAATGTTTGATGAGGTGGTAAGGAAAATTAGAGAAATAGAGACTTATATTTTACCCGATAACCTTCCGAACATCGCAAAGTTAAGAGAATTATTCCTAAAAAGTAATCAAATAACAGAAAAAGGAGCTATGGATTACCAGAAACAATTAAAAAAAATTGATGATGAGTTTGAAAAAGTTATAGAGGAAGCTATGCATGAAGTAGATACTTGGAAAGAATACATACCTAAAATTGATGAAGGAATTCAAGAATGGGCAAACATGGAGAACAAAGCCTGGGAAACTATAAAAAAATCAATCTAATTAAATTGAAGTGTCTAAATGTCTGAAAATTTTTTAAAAGAATTGAATACGGAGGAATTAAGAAAAGAATTCCTTAAATATACAAGGAAAGCTTTTCAAATGCTTCCTAAAATGGATAAACCACATATACTCGATATTGGTTGTGGTACAGGAATTCCTACCATAGAATTAGCACGGTTAAGTAATGGAGAGATAATTGGTATAGATATTGATCAAGATGCTTTAGATAAACTAAACCTAAAAATTGAAAAGAAAGGGCTTTCAAATCGAGTAAAGACTGTTAATTGTTCACTATATGAGACAGAATTCCCAGATAAGAATTTTAACATCCTCTGGGATGAAGGAGTAATACACATCCTTGATTTAAAGAAAAGCTTAAAGGAATGCAATAGATTGTTAAAGCCTAATGGTTTTTTGGTTATTGGGGAAATGATAAAGTGGATTAAAGATAAATTTGAGATTTTTTCTGAATTTGGTTTTAAATTCAAAAATCACTTTTTATTACCTGAAAAATGTTGGTGGACAGATTATTATGAACCTTTAGAAAAAAGAATCAAAGAATTACGTAAAAAATATCAAAGATCTGAAAATCTTGAAAAACTCAAACAACATGAAAGAGAGATAAAAATGGTTAAAAAAAATCCTAAGGAATTTGATTGTGGTTTTTATATAATGCAAAAAGTTAATTAAAAAAGGTGATCAGTTAGAATATGGATGAAATCAAGGTAGTTGGAGCTAGAATTCATAATCTAAAAAATATTAATGTTAATATCCCAAAAAACAAGATAATTTTAATTACAGGTGTTTCAGGCTCTGGTAAGTCAAGCTTAGCATTTGATATTTTATTTGATGAAGGGATGAATCGCTATTTGCAATCGATTGGTTTCCCGCCTAAATTTGAAGATGAAAAACCATTCGATCTAATAGAAGGGCTTAGTCCCACCGTTGCAGTAGAACAGAGAACCACCCGTATTTTTAACCCACGCTCAACAGTAGGAACAAAGACTGGAATTTATGGATTACTTAGGATGTTATATGCTACTGAAGGTGTTTTAATATGTCCTATTTGCAAAGAACCTGTTAATGATAATCTTGAGTGTGACTTATGTGGAATGGTTGTAGAAAGGAAACAGATCAAACATTTTTCGTTTAATGAACCTTCCGGTATGTGTATAACTTGTAAAGGAAGGGGATATACTATGAATATTACGGAGGATTTAATCGTTCAGGATAATAATAGAGATTTAATTCAAATAACGAAGGCAGGGTCAGCTGTTTTTGCTGATCAAATTCGTTTTGTTGAACAATTACCAAGGTTTTATGATTTTGATATTAAAACACCATATAAAGAATTATCAGACAGAGTAAAGCAAGTTTTTTTATATGGTAGTGGCAAAAAATTACCTTTTGAGTGGGATTCTAAAACATTTACTGGAATTTTAGAAAGAGAGTTTGAGGGAATCATACCACATATAAAACGTGCTTTAGCAGAGTCAAAAAGTACATATAGACGACATAAAATTCATAAAAACTTCATGTCAACAAAAAAATGTGAAGAATGCAATGGTTTTCGAATCAATGAACTAGCGAGAGAGATTAAAATATCAAATAAGCATATTGGTGAGTTGGCTATGATGACTATTGATGAATTCATTAAATTTTTGGAACGTTTAGATGAACTAAATGTAAGAAGTCCACAGGGTAAATCAATGTTAGATAGTTTATTAGAAGGTTTAAAACGCATGGTCGATGTTGGTCTTTCATATCTACATCTACATCGTTCATTGCCAACATTAAGTGGTGGTGAACTTCAAAGATTGTCTTTAATGACTCATTTGGATGCTGGCCTTGATTCCCTCATCTATATATTAGATGAGCCCAGTATGAGTTTACACGAATTAGAAAAGGAATCATTAATTGATTTATTAAAAAAGTTGAAATATTTAGGAAATACAGTAATCATTGTTGAGCATGATAAACATTTTATAGATATTGCTGATGAAATAATTGATATTGGACCGGGAGCAGGGATTAAGGGAGGAGAAATAGTGTATCAAGGTTCGCTGGATGGAATTCGAAAAATCAAAAATTCATATACAGGTCAATTTTTGGCTGGAAATATTAAATTGCCAGAAAAACATATTGAGGAACCTAAAATTATCGATAAAAACACTAAATTCCTGACAATTAGAAGAGCAAAAACAAATAACCTAAAAAATATTACTGTAAAAATTCCTTTAGGGATGATGGTAGGGATTGCTGGTCTTTCTGGATCAGGGAAAAGTTCTCTAATATTAGATACCCTAGTTCCATTGATAACACCATATTTCAAGAGAGGAGCTGACGTACCCTCAAAGCAAACAAATAACAATAAGGAAAACGAGGAAAATGGTGAGGAACTTCTAGAATATTCTGGTATTATAGAAGGATGGGAAAATATTGATGAAATTATTGTTGTAAATCAAAAACCGATATCGAGAGTGAGAACTTCTACCCCATCCTCGTTTATAGGTATCTGGGATAAAATAAGAAATTTATTTGCTAAAACACCAGAAGCAAAAAAGAGAAAATATAAAGCAGGGCATTTTTCTTATAATTCTGATAATGGAAGGTGTCCTGCTTGTAAAGGTACTGGTGAAACAGATTTACAAATCTCATTTCTTAGTAGTTTCACTATCCCTTGTAAAGAATGTAAAGGTTTAAGATATAAGCCAGAGATTTTAGAAATCAAATATAAAGGTAAGACTATAGCAGATGTACTAGATATTACGGTTAGTGAAGCGTTGGAAATATTTAAATCTCAATCTAACATTTCAAGTATATTTAAGATTCTTGATAAGATTGGGATGGGGTATATCACATTAGGACAACCTGCTCCTACATTAAGTGGTGGGGAAGCACAGCGCGTTAAATTAGCAAAAGAATTGGGAAAGTCTCGCAAAGGTAACTCGCTTTATATCTTAGATGAACCTACTGTCGGATTATCATTTTATGATGCTGTTAAGTTAATGGAACTTTTAGAACATTTAGTCCAAGAAGGAAATAGTGTCATCATTATTGAACATGACCCTGAAATTTTGTCATACACAGATTATTTAATTGAATTAGGACCAGAAGGAGGTCCAAAAGGTGGAGAAATCATTGCACAAGGAACTCCAGAAGAAGTCAGGCAAATTAAAACGTCAAAAACTGGACCTTATTTAAAATGACTTCATTATCTTAAGTTATTCAACATTTCCTACTTTTTAATATTTATATAAAATTCTACTTTTATTACCTTAATTCTTAATTCATAAAAAAATAATGGTTGGTAAAGATTTGAAAACCTCATTACACCATGCTCATTTGTTCGCCTCAGATATGGACAAAAGTATAGAATTTTACAGGGAAATGTTTGGAGCAAAAGTTCTTTTCGATCTTGAATTAGCTGGATCTAGAAACGTAATGATTTCCATTGGATCTGGAAAAATTAATTTTTATGATCAGCCACCAAAAGATCAGGGAAGGGGTGCAGTACATCATCTAGGAATTGAAACTGATGATTTAAAGGCACTAGTTGAACACATGAAGAACAAAGGATTTAACTTCAGTAAACCAATTAAAAGTTTTGGTGTATTAAACTATGTTATGGCAGAAGCTCCTGATCATGTCTTATTAGAAATCTTTGAAGTTGTTAAAAATAAACTTTCTGAGGATCAATATAAAACAATATCTTCATTAGTTCCTAAATAATTCTTCTTTTTTTTCTCTTCATAATATAAATTTTTTGTGATATCTTTATAACGAAATTGTCACCAATAAGTGACAAAGTTTAAATATTCAAATTAACATAATTATAATAACATATTCAAAAAGCATACAAGGAATTAATAATATGTTTAGCAATTTTATTATGATATAAGATTTTAGGCAATGAAAACCAAATATCTAAAATATCCACCTAGCATATTATTACTTACCTAAAAAATAACAAAAATCCGGGGTGATAAAAAGATTTCAGTTAATAGGGTTTTTTCAAAACCAGTTGTTTTGGATAATGGTACAGGAATTTCAAAAAATGGGTATGGAGGGGAGGATCAACCTCGTTCGGTTTTCCCTACTCTAATAGGGAGACCTAAGTATGGAAATGTCATGCCAGATGTAAAAGATTACTCGCGTGAATGGTATATTGGAGAAGAAGCAATGGAACTTAAAGGACTTATGAATCTCCAATTCCCAATAGAACATGGAATCGTTGAAGATTGGCCTGCTATGGAAAGAATTTGGCATTATACCTTCTATACGGATCTAAGAATTGATCCATCAGAACATCCAATACTTTTAACTGAGGCTCCTTTAAATCCAAGATTAAATAGAGAAAAAATAGCAGAAATAATGTTTGAGACCTTCAATGTTCCTGGTCTTTACATTGCAACACAAGCAGTTTTATCTTTATATGCTTCTGGTCGTACAACGGGTTGTGTTATAGATATTGGAGATGGGGTTTCTCATATTGTACCAATTTTTGAAGGATTTGCTTTAAGTCATGCAATCGAGAGGATAGACCTTGCTGGAAGAGATGTGACAACCTATTTGCAAAGATTATTAAGGCAAAAAGGTTATTCGTTTACAACTACAGCAGAAAAGGAAATCGTGAGAGAGATCAAAGAAAAACTTTGCTATGTAGCTGTTGATCCTGAGAAGGAGATATTGCTTTCTAAAAGGGTATCAGGAATGGAAAAAACATTTATGCTTCCTGATGGAGAAACTATTGATATTGGTTTAGAGAGGTTCTTAGCACCTGAATGTTTATTTAACCCATCTGTCATAGGGAAAGAATTGGAACCTATAGATGATGTTATTGTGGGAGCTATTGCAGAATGTGATGTTGATTTAAGAAGAGATCTTTATAGCAATATAGTGCTCTCAGGTGGCTCTACAATGTTTCCGGGGGTAAAAGAACGATTAATCCGAGAAATTAAAGAACAAATAGCTGACTCAGTTGATGTAAAGATAATAGCTCCTCCAGAAAGAATGTACTCTGTTTGGATAGGAGGTTCAATTCTAAGTTCTTTAAAAACGTTCCATAGAATGTGGATAACTAGGCGTGAGTATAAAGAGATGGGACCTCAAATAATCCACCGATGTTTCTAATTCTAATTAAAATCTTTTTTTTTTACTATTTTTATGAAAAAGTAAAAAGGTGAGAGAAAAAAAATGGAAAAGATTAAGAGTGTTATTAATACTTACTTAAAGCCCGAAACTAAAGTTATTTATATTGCGATAATAGAAAGAGATGATAATATCGTATATTCAACAGATAATTGGGATATTAGTGATGATCTGAAACATATTAATGAAACGTGGGGTTTCAAACATGCTAAAGATATTATCGTCTTGGGAGAAAGGTATTCAATCATCCAAAATACTTCTGAAAGGATTGTGGCTGTCAAGTTTGTAAAAAAAAGAAATGGAAAAATAACCACAAAAGAAAGTATTTTAGGATTTAAAGATGATAATAGGAAAATTCTTTGTAAGGTTCCTCATGATGAGGCGATGGACATAATATTAGTACAGTTGTCACGAGTTATTAGATCGATGAGTTCGAGAGAGCCCTATTTAAAACCAGATGCACCATTAGGGAAAGTGGCAAAATTAAAATGGGCAACTCCGAAAATTTTACTTGATGATACTCAGAATTTACAAAGGATAGGGCTTTTAAAGGTAGGATTAAGCCTTGATGAAGCAAAAGTTTATTTAGCGTTACTAAATAAAGGTGAAAAAGGTGAAAAAGTAGGTATTTTAGATAAAGGTTTAGATTTAAAGAGAACACACATATACCGTATCATAGAGCGTCTTATTAGGAAAGACTGGGTTCAAAAAGTATCCGAAACGCCTACTGGTAGAAAAGTTTTTGCAGCAAGACCATTAAATAATCTAATGGATGAGATTATTCAAAACAAAGAAGAAGAATTAAAGATTTTAAAGAGTTTTCGATTCATAATGGGTGAAAGTCTGGAGAATGGATGGATTGATGTTTCAGAAATTACTAAAGATTTACAACCATATAGTAAGAAAGCTTTTGATTTCAATACCCTTGGCATCACTGGCGTTGAGAAGGATTGTGGTCTCCTTATATTTGAATATGATAAAATTATTGAAGAACAAATAGTTATTCAGGCAGCATTGCAATTATCCTTCGAGAAAATTAGAGAAACAATACAACCAAATCTTGATCATAATGAATATACAATCCCTGATTTAGAAGAAATTAAGATTATTGATACGAAAATTAAAGATTATCTAGGAATGATTATGTACTTCAAATTTAAGGAAGGTACTACGACAGCAAATAATGTTGGAACTGATTGGATAATTGCTGCTAAACATGTTGCGGTGCCTATAGATGATAAAATTTATGTTGTCTGGGGATCAGAGGAAAAATTCCCTCTTCTACTAAGCATAATATTAAAACTAAAATAGATAAATAGGACTAAAGTTATAACTCCTTATTATATCCTTATTCAAAGAGTTTAATTTCAGGATGATTTTTTGCTTCATTAAAAATTGGACCTTTAGCAATAAATCCAATAGCTAAATGACTACCTCTTCCAGAAAGTAACAAATCATTATAGTCAATTCCAAATGCTTTCAAGGTTACTTTTGGTAAATAAATACTCTCATCATCATGTAATTTTACCCAACAGTATTTTTTATCCCTATAGTTGATTAGCTCCCCCTCATTTATCTTATAAGTAGCTAATGAAGGATGTTTTTCCAATACTACTTTCATAATTGATCTTTTTAAAAGTCGAACTGAACTTAATCCAAAACCACCTGAAGTTTTACTTCCCGAGAATACGATACATTCTTTATCTCGTTCAAAATTATACACTTTGTAAGCTTCAAGGGGAATTCTAATTTTACCTGTCTTTCCTACTTTAGACCATCCAAATATATATTTTCCACCTTTCACAATTTGTGGCAATCTATCACCTTAGCTTATTGTTTATTATGAATACTTATATCTAAAATAGCACTTATAATTTCATATCGTCCTTTCAAAAGCAATTTTTAATCTCTTTATAGAAATCTAGTACTATCTTTTGTCTTTTTTCAGCGATTTCTTTTGAAATATCGAGAAATAATTTATCCCTTAGTTTAATTATTTTTCCTTCTAAATGATCTATAACATCATTTATATTTCCTTTGTTTTTAACTGTGAATCCTATGGTTCGATATAGTCCAATAGCTCCAATTGCGTCTAATTTGTCAGCATCAGACACAATTTTAGCTTCAAGAGTTCTTGGACTTATATTATTTGAAAATGAATGAGATCTTATGCTATGAATGATATTTTTTAAATCTTTTTCAGGAAAAATAAAATTCTGGGAGCTTAAATACCGGTAAGCTAATTCGGCAGAAAGCTCTGCATGATTTTTTTTAATTTTCTTATCTTTTCCTTCTTTTCTACCAATATCGTGAAGTAATGCTGCAGTTTTTAAAACTATTAGATTTGCGTCAAGTTTTTTCCCTAAATCAAGACACAATTTATAAACCCTCTCAACATGAGGAAATCCGTGAATATCATCTAATTCTGAGTTATTTATAGCAAACTGACGGATGGTTTCAAACATAATTTTATTGTTCATATGAAAATCTACGTTCTTTTTTCTTTTTCCATTGCGAGGATCTATTTGGATCATTCTATAAAATCTGTGTTGCTTCAAACAGAAGTCTGGTAACACCTTTATGGGAGATATAGGATAAATGAAAATATATAGGTAAGTTATGAAGATTATTTAAAGTCAAAATAATTAATTTTAAATAAAGAATTTTGCTGAATAAGAAGAACTTTTTTCTTTCTTTATAACTTTATTAACAGCTTTAATGAAATCTTCGTTTGTTATAATATCTCCCTCTCTTCTTATCGCATACATTCCAGCTTCGGTACAAATAGCTTTTATATCTGCTCCTGTGGTTTGATCTGTCATTTTTACTAATGCTTTTAAATCAACGCTTTCGTCAATATTTAGTGGGCGCATATGAATTTTAAATATCGCTTCCCTTGCTTTTTCATTAGGAATAGGAAATTCTACTATTCTATCAAATCGACCAGGTCTTAATAAAGCACGATCTAAAATATCCGCTCTATTAGTAGCTCCTATAAACTTTACATCGCCTCTCTCATCGAAGCCATCTAATTCATTTAGTAATTGCATTAGAGTTCTTTGAACTTCCCTATCCCCAGATGTTGCATCTTCCATTCTTTCTGCGGCAATAGCGTCTAATTCATCAATTAATAAGATAGTAGGAGCTTTTTGTCTTGCTAAACTGAAGATTTCTCTTACATATCGGGCACCCTCTCCTATAAATTTTTGAACTAGTTCAGAACCAATCACTCTTATAAATGTGGCTTCTGTTTCATGAGCAACTGCTTTCGCTAATAATGTTTTACCAGTTCCGGGAGGACCACAAAATAAAACACCTTTAGGTGGATCAATGCCAATTTTTTCAAATAAATGTGGTTTTTTTAATGGTAATTCTACTGTCTCTCTCACTTCTATAATTTGATCTTCTAAACCACCAACATCATTATATGTTATATCGGGGATAGAATCAATTAACTCCATACCTTTAATAAAAGGATCTAATTTTGTTGGTAAGATTTCCATAATAGTTAATGAATGCTGATTTAAGCCAACTGTCATGCCAGGAGTCAATTTTTCATACTTAACGTTCTTACTGGTGTTTACAACAAAACTTGGACCAGTAGAGCTCGTTACGATTACTCTATTATTTTTTTCATCTAGTACATCAAGAATTGAAGCACTAATTAATGGAGGTTCTCTTAATCGATTGATCTCTTCTCTCAAACTATTTAATTCTGCCTCCATTCTTAACCTTTCTGTGTTTAGTAATTGTTTTTCAGTTTCAAGATCACGGAGACGTTTTTCTAAATGTCGGGTATAAGTTATTAAGTGTTCTCCAGATTTAGTATCCTTTTCTTTCCTCTTATCTGCTGGTAATGATTGCATGTTTTTTGGCTGATGTTTTCAATTTAATTTTATATCTCTAGAGTTAATTAAGATATATATCCTTATCTAAGCGATCATTAGATAAAAAACTCTCTTTTTCAATAAATCGCCCACCCAAATTAATATTATTTAGAAATAAATCAAAGGTTAGATTTTTAAAATATATAGGAAGCCTTCCTATTGTCAATCTTTCACTATCATTTTTTGAAAAATATCATTCAAATTCTTTTGGTTTTAAAATAATGGGCAAATCTTTCATGATCCTTACTATATTTTTTCATAATAGTTCGTTTAAATTTACCATAATCTAATCGTTCTTTCATAACATCCGCTCATCAATCAGCGTGAACTGCTATTGTAATCTCACTACCAGGATATAAATTAAAGTTTATATCTTCATGTAAAGGCATGAATTCTTTGTTTGGTCCATAGGCGTTCACTGCACAATCATCATAAATAATATTTTCTTCAGCATCCCATATTAACTGAAGATAACTGTGAATTAAACCTTTATATATAGGGAAAATAGATTTTGCAGGATTTTCATAAACAATTTTATCTAAAATGCTTAATGCGTCAATTATTGATCCATTATTATCTATAGTTAAATTGTACTCAAGTCCATTTGATAACTTTTTTTCAGGATCTGGTGCAAAAATGGTTAACTTAATTTTCTTAATTTTTATTATCACCCCCAATAATATAAAAAAATAAAAATATTAAATTCTAAATAAGTCCTTTATCTTTAAGAAGTTTTGGTAGCTCCTTCTTGAGTATAAATGATGAAGAGAACTTTTTTTCTCCATCCACAACTACACAATTACTATGCAGATGAAGTCTTTGTGCTTCCTCTGAGTTCAAAGATTTTGTTTCGTGTTTAATATATTTTATATATGGCGTAATAGCGTTGAATATTAAATTCATAAACTGAGACCATTCACAAGCACAGGCATCTAAAGGGACATATATATCTATTTGTAATTTATTAGAATTAATTGTATTCTTGTTAACCTTTATTGGTATACTATTTAATTCTTCACTCTTCATATTCTATTCCTCTTTGTATCATTTAACTAGATTTATACTCCACAACAACTATTATTCGAATTTGATTGTACATCTGAATCGCAAGCGCAACTATTTTCGATAATATTTGCTTTTTTAGAACTTTTAGCTCTTCCTCTAGCATCCCACAGGCAACCACAACCCTTTCGTTCATTCAATACAATTGCTTGGGTTGGGCAATTTCTTTTACAAGCACTGCATTCTGTGCATAAATCAGGATTTCTTATTTCAAATTTACCAGAATCAGTGACTTGAGGAAGACCAAATGGGCAAATCTCTCCACAAAGCCCACAACCATTACAGGTTTGTTTATCAATAAAAATTCGTAAATTTACAACAATTTCACTAAAATTAAATGATTTAAAATTTATTTCTGTCATCTTTCATACCTTTTATTTTTTTATTCCTTTTAATTTTTTTTAAATTCTTTTTAATAGAATATAATTCCCAATGCTAATAAAGCCAAACTTAAGCCAAATAAGATTTTATTTATTATGCTAAATATTGGATATTCCTCTTGGATTTCTCTAGGGCTTGTAGCCATTGTATAACCACTAAATGACATTGTTGAAAAGAAAGTAATCCAAAAGTAAAAGCATATATGCCAGAGTATATAATATATTGAGTTATGGATTAAATATGATAAACTCCCAAAGAGAATAATGTTAATTACCCCAAAAAAAATCCCTTTTAATATGAATCTTCTTGTGAATCGTGCAATAGGAAACAAAAGTACTATAACTAAATTTGCATATATTATCCAAAGAGTTAATTCACCAATCCACCATAATTTGTTAAACCAATTTAAAAATAAGAATAGTATTATTAGAGCAATTAAAGGTAAGAGAAATAATTTTCGAAATAAAAATGTCGTATGCGTTATTCCAGCACGAATTCTATGAAATAATGTGAATCTTGCCAATTTCATATCTTCAGGTTTTCTAACGGGTCTATCTTTTATGAATTTAGGTAAATATTTTGACCACACAGGACCATATTTAATTTTAAATGGAAATTTCTCTGTTTTATTTGGAAGCTGAGGGATTGAAACCCCTCCAGCTGATAATTGTGGGAGAATTAAGGTCCTTTTCGTAGTTATTTTTTGAATCCCCGTTGCTTCCACAGCTTCAAGAAGTTGATTATTACCAAAATCGTTACCACGAGCAGCACACCAAACGTTTATCCCATTTGAATCTATACACAATACCCAAGCGTCAAATCCTTTAAGATCACGCATAACTTTGATATATGTAAATTCATAATTAGCGGTTACAATTACAGGTGAGCTTTCAGTAGGATTTCCAGATCGATAAATCCCAGGTTCAATAGGTACACGATCTATTTGTCCAGTAAAAAGGCAACGATAAATTCTTAATTGTGATCGAAAACCTCTAAATCTTTTAGTTTGAGGTTGATAATAACCAGGGCCCTTATTCCCATTTTCATTAGTTTTTTGTAATTCTATTGCTAAAATTGAGCCATGCTTCCATTTTCTTTGAGCAATGATTTTAAAACCGATAGGTTCAATATATTTAAAAAACCATTTAACAAGAAAAGTACTTTTTAATCGAAGACGTCTAAGCTTCTTTTTATACCACCATCTCTTTACTTTAAATGGCAACTTCCAAAAACCAAAAGGAATGAATTCCGCTGCTATAATCAAGCGACCCTTTGATTTCAATACATTCCATATGTTTCTAAGAAAGATTTGTTGTTCCAATGGCCGTAATTCAGATAACATAAAAGTACTTACTACTATATCTTGAGAATGTGGTTGAATTTGTAAATTTGTAAAAGAACCAATTTGATATAAAAGATTATTGTTATTTAATTCACTAGGATAATTTTGCATTGCATAATTAATCATTTGAAAATTGTTATCTATAGCAATAACTTTATTTCCCTTCAATGCCATTTTTGATGCAAGAGTGCCTGTTCCACATCCAATTTCTAAAATTGACTCAGATTTATTAATTCTATCTAGAACCCACTCATTAACTTCAAGATTTGCTCCTTTTGTGAGGGTAGTGAACTTTGTATCATATGATTCGGGTTCCTCTTCTAGTTTACGCATGTATACAACTGCCATAAGAACTCTCTGTTTTCTAATTTAAACTATATATTATAAAATGATTTTTATTAAACTATTGAGATTTCCAAAATCCTCTTTTCTTAAGATATCTACCTAAATACACTATCGATAACATAACTGGCACTTCCCAGAATAAACCCATAGTAGTACCTAATGCTGCAACAGAATTAGCTGTATAAATTGCAACCGCTGTGGCAATAGCTATTTCGAAATGACTTGAAGACCCAATAATTACTGTGATTATTGCTTCTCGATACTTCAATTTTAAGAGTTTTGTAATTACGATGTTATATCCAACAACAATAACAAATCCTACTAATAGAGGAATTGATACTAATAACAACAAATCAGGTCTTTCAATTAAAACGTCTCCATTTAGGGAGAATAGCACAATTAACGTAGTTAGTAAAGCAATAATAGAGATTTTTCCTACAAATGGCCTGTATGTGTTTTCAAACCAGTCTTCTCCTTTAGAAGCTATTATTAGTCTTTTACTAATTATACCTATAAATAATGGAAGTCCTATAAAAAAAATCAGCGAAATCACTAAAAACACCCAATTAATAGGAATATTTTTGAGTCCAGTTAGCAATGAAACCATAGGAACGTAAAGAAATATAATTGTAAGCGTATTTAAACTTGTATTAACTACATTTTGTTCTTGATTTCCTCGTGCCATCCAACCCCATACCAATACCATTGCGGTACATGGGGAACTTGAGAGTAGAATGATAGCTACTGTCAATTGTTTTATTGTTGTACTACTGCCTTGTAGAAATAGATTTACCATCCCTAAACCTATAAATGGAGCAATTAACCAATTAGAAACAAGAGTTAATATAATGGGTTTGGGATTTTTTCCTAATTTTTTTAATTCAGATATTTGAAGATTTAACATTGCGGGGTACATCATTAAAAATAAACAGATTCCAATTGGAATTGAAATCCCACCAAATTTTAACGAGTCAATAGCTTCACTTATTCCTGGAATAATCTGTGAGAAGATAATTCCTAAAAGTATGCACAAGGCAACCCAAAGTGGTAGAAATTTTTCAAAAAAGCTAATTTCTTTAGGTTTTTCTATTTCACTTTTTACTATCTCTTCTATTTCTAATTTACTCATTTTAATTCACTTGGCTTAATAATATTCTTGAATTTTTAGTTCTTCTGTCATATTCATTTTTCATATTATCTATGAATACTCTTAGTTTCTCATCAAAATTGTTAATTTTATCATCTGGAAAGCAATTAATTATTGAATTTAGATGAATTATTCCTGCTACTTCTTTATCACATGTATATCCGAATCTTGGGGCTCGACATTCATGGCAGACAGTTAAAGCAAAATTAGTAAGATTATCTTCATTCACAGATTTATTCAACAAGAATTTTGAACCCGCTTCCGAGGATCCACATAAGGATGAACGCTTTACTTTAATATCCTCAAAAATATCATTCTCGTTAATAATAAGATCGTAAATTGGTTTACCAAAATATGTAGCAAATTTATCTACTTCAGGTATTCCAGTATCATTTTCTAAAGAACACATGGTTGGTGCATGAACTACTCTAGAATTAATATTCTTCGCCTGTTTATATAATCCAAAACCTGGAAGGACTCCCAAAACTAAAGGTTTTTGAAGTTCTGCTAATTGTAGAATTAAATCTGGATGTCGTACATAAGAAATGTATAAGCTACACTCAGGAATATCAAAATCTAAATCTTCATCTAACATTATATTAGACGGAATCTCAGGAATTAAGATCCATTTCGTATTGAATTTCTTACTTATATTAGCATAGGCTCTTTCGCCATACTTACCATCTGAAATAACTCCAACCTTAACTTTTTCCATTTTTTCCTTTTTTTTAGTATGATTATTTTTAATTTTAAATGGTTAGAGCTTGAGTTATTAATAGAATTAATCAAATTTATACTTATCGATTTGAAGTATTTAAACTATATTAAATAGCTTAAATTTATATTTATCGATTTCTAATATTTAATTATAGTATATTAAATTAATCTTTTATTTTGGTGGGCTTATGGATATTAAACATAAAACTGAAGTTGTAGCGAAGTTATGTTCTTGTAACGAAGTTTGTAGCGATCCAAGTGATTATTTTATTAAATTACAAAACCTTGGTAAAGAACTAAAAAAAAATGAAAATTTTATCAACTTATCAAATTTTGGAAGGGTCTTAGCATCCATTGAACGTTTTATTATTTTAACTGCATTAAAAAACCGTGATAGATGTGTTTGTGAGCTGGAAGCAATATTAGATAGATCACAATCCACAATTTCACATCATTTGAGGAAATTAGAACGAGCAAATTTGATAAAAAGTTGGAAGAAAGGCAATTATACATATTATGGATTAGTTAAGGATCAATTAAGATCATATATGGAATTATTAGATGATGAATTAGGTTTTGATTAATTTCTACTTCTAAAATTTAAATTACCAAAATCTGACCGTTTTTAATCAGAACTAATAAACTATAAATATTAAATTTAAAAATTAAACAGCTTATTTTGATCGTAATCATAGCTTTTAAGTTAAAACCTAATAAAATTATTATTAAAAACTAAGTGTAAAAATTATGCCATTAACGGTACCTGATACTGAAGAATCTATGATAGAATGCCGTAAATTTTGCGGACCTTGCCCTTCTTTCAAACCAAATCAATTAAATGAATTTGAGCCACATGCGCTTTTTTGTTCGAGAGGAAAGACAACAAAACCAAGGGATCAAGTAGAAAGTAAAGGATGTAGCTGTTTTGGTTGTACCTTATTCTCAAAATATCAATTAGAAAAGGGTTTTTTCTGTATGTCATGGGAGCAAAAGTAAAATGGTTTAGAATCTCTCTTTTTCATTTATTGCATAGATTTGCAGGTTATCCAGTTCATGATTATTATTAAAGTATTATGTTTACTTTGGCAGTAAATTCTTCACATGAATAATTAGAGAGTTTTTTATAAAACATCAATATTTAAATTTTATGGTTTTTGTCGGGTTCTATTTATCGGAAAATATTATCATCGCTAAATATATATGTATAAATTGCCATGTAAATAATGTTTATAAATTTGCCAAAATAAATAAAAAGAACGTTCATGAATAATTTAAAAAATGTTCCAGAATTTTTAAAATACTTTAGATTAATTTCCCCATCGGAAATTAATATTAATAAAGATGACATCTTTTATCGGGATAAATATAATGACATTATTAATTATATAAAGGTAATGTTGACCAATAATGACAATATGCTAATACAGGAGTACTTAAAACCAAAGGGTATACTTTTGATTAATGTAAACTCAGGAACCGATATAGTCGATTTTTTAAAATTAATTTCAAGTAACTATTATTTAGATTTTATTGAGTTAAATTATAATGAGATTATTGAATCTCCAAATAAATTTATGAAATGTTTTGATTCAATAATAAGGAGTTTTAATATTACTTTAAAATCAGGAGGAGAATTAGAAACTTTCAGACCTGAGAAAAAAGGAACTGATCAAGCGAACCTTGAAAAAAATGATAATAAAAAACTCTTAATTATAAATCAACAGAAGAAAACAATGCAGGCTTTACAAGGCATAAGTTTATTACAAAATCTCATAAATAATTATCAAAATAACTCGAGTAATTTAGATTTTATAAACTCAAATTATTTACTAATTTGGATTAATTATGATTTAAAAGAGATAGCTGAAAATTCAAACCAAATATATAATATCTTTGATCTTTTTATTAAAATTCCTCTGCTAAATGAATTTGAAAGAGAAACAATACTTAGACATTTTTTAGAAAAGAATCCTAAGATTGTTTTTGATATTAATACTATAGTAAAATACACAGTCAATTGGGAAGTAAAGGATATAAACCATTTATTAAAAGTTGGAATTTTTAAGCACTTTCTAAATTCAGAATTAAATGAAACAAGTAATGAAATAACAGATATTTTAATCGATTTAATTGAATCAGGTGAATATTTACCCTCAATCAATGCTAAAGTTTCAGAAATTCCGAAAGATAATGGATTCCCAGAAGAAAATGCACCCAATTTTACTATGATGCAGAACTGGAAAGAAAATGAAAAATTTAAAACTACAGATATAAGTGAGATTATAAATTCTATCCGCCAATCAAATGCTTCTGAGTTTATGTTAAATCAATTATATGAAAATGCAGCTTCTAAAAATTATAAAGAACTTATTCTTATAATTGATAAATTAAATAAAAATGAATCCCTTGAAGATAATGATAGAAAGTTATTAGCAAAATATCCATTCGTTTTAAACGATTCTCCAAATAAAGCTCAGATTAATTTAGAAAAAGCTAGAAAAAGAGTAGATCAGATCAATCAAGCTTTTGGGAAATAATTTTTTAATGGAAAAGGGTAAAATGACTCCTCAATTACAATTAAAAATTGAAAAAAATAACGATGACTTTTCACACGGTAAAGAAGTTTTCATTAGAAAGGTTATCTTAGAGAATTTTTTATCTTTCCAAAAAGATGAAGTAGATTTTGGAAAATCCAAATTTGTAATTATCGTTGGCCCTAATTGGAGTGGTAAGACCTCAGTATTCCAAGCAATTAAATTTGCTTTAGGAAGCAATGAGAGAGATGAACGTTATAAAAAATGGTCAGATTTCATAAGGAATGGTCAAAACCATGCAATGGTTGAAATTCACATTCAAAAAGATGAAGAAATAATCAAAATAAGACGAATTGTAATTAGAGGGCAATCACCATTTTTTAAAATTTACAGAAAGAATGATAAAGAATTCAGAAAAGTTCAAGCTCATGAAATTCAGGAATTAATTTCCGATTTGAATATTAACCCTGATAATCAATTTGCTATTGTTAGCCAAGGAAAAATTGATGCCATAAAAAACTTAAAGCCAACTGAATTATGTGCTTTTCTTGAAGAGGGTATTGGGTTAAAAAAATTAAGGGATGAAATTTTACTGCAAAAAAATAATGTTCTTACATTAAATACAGATCTTAAATCATTGATCAGTAAGAAAAATACATTAAATATCAGCTTAGATTTGCTAGAACCTAAATTAGAACGTCTAAAACAAAAAAATAAATTATTAGAAATTAAAAAGAAATTTAATGATGAACTTTTATGGGCGAATCGGAACAAACTACAAAAAGAAATAAATTCATTAGTAGAAACAATTAAAAATCTTGATTTAGTTATTAATGGAATAAAATCTAAAAAAGAAAAGCATGATAAAGAGGTAGAAGAATTAACAAGAAAGATTGATCTGGAAGAAAAAAGTATTAATAAATTTTCAGAAAAAATAGGTGAATTCAACTATAAAAAACAAGATTTAATTGCTAAAATTCAGAAATGGCAAAAAGAGAAATTATTGTTCAAGCAAGAATTGGATGAATTGTCAGAAGAAATTAATAAAATTGAGAAAATTGTAAATAATTCTACGAAAAAGAAAGAAACATTAGCTAGTGAATTAAATATTCTTAAGAAAGAAATTAAGAAAATAGAACTAAAAATTGATAATCTGATAAAGGAACAAAATCAATTAGTAACAAAAATTAAACAGAATAAGACTCTTTTAGATGAATATAATCAAATAGTCTCTGATAAAAAAGAGAAATTAAATATTCTTAAAGAAAATGAAAACGTAATTCACAACAATAAAGACGAAATTAATCAATTATTTCAAAGTTTTAAAGATATTGAACATAAATTAGAGAAAAATAAATGGTTTTTAGAAAATCCTACTCAAGATCTTCTACAACAGCTTGACGAAGGTCTTAGAAATGCATCGTTGAAAAATTATGAAATTGAATCCAAGATAAAAAAATTAGAGATTGAAAGATCCCAAAAGTTAAAAGAACTAAAAATTCTTCAAGTTTCTCTTAGAGAACGACGAGTTATACTTCCTTCCAATATAAGTATTCTCAAAGATGAGATTATTAAGAGAGATTTAAATGTAAAAGGCCCTATTATTGATTATTTGAAATATAAAGATGAGTTAAGCTATGCAATTGAATCCGTTTTAGGTGAAAAACTATTATATAGCTTTATTGCTAATGATTGGGACACATTAAACTTGTTAAAACGACTAAAAAACAAATATAATGCCTATTGTAACATTTATGTTCCCAAAGAAAACATTACTATTTATCCGCTCCCTAAATTAACTGCTAGTGGTATTATTGGTTATTTGGCAGAATTAATAGATATAATTGATGACGACATAGATATCAAGAAAGTAATTTATTCTAAAGTAAAAAACTGCTTGGTAGTTGAAGATTATCGTTCTGGAATCAATCTTTATAAAATAAATAATTTTAAAGGAAAATGTGTTACTCTAATGGGAGAGCAAATAATTTCCTATAAATATGTATATGAGACACCTTATTTAAAGAGATTAAAAGGATTACTCAGTGCGGGAACACAAAAAGAGCAATCTGAAATCCTATCTTCAGATATTAAATTACTAACTGGTCATATTTCAGAACTTAATATAGAGCAATCAAAATTAGATGATATTCAAAAAGAAATTTTTAGAAAAAAAGAGGCGTTTAATGATCTTTTATTTAATTTTAATCAAAAGCAAAAAATTACAGCAAAAAAAAATCAATTATACGAGCAAATACATGATTTAGAAAAAAACAATACCTCTATTCAAAATGAAATCCAAGAAATAACTATAAAAATAAAGGAATTAAAATCTCAGAGTGATGCAAATTTCTTTACCTGGAATGATAGAATTAAAGAAATTCCAGATGAACTGAGATTACTAAATGAAGAAAAGAAAAAATGGGATGTAAAATTAAATGAAAATTTACAATTCTTAAAAGAAAGTGAAGATAAATTAAGCGAGCAAAATATTGAACTTAATATTAGAAAAAAAGAGTTTAATACAAAAAAGGAAAATTTTCAGAAAGCTGATCAATCAGCATTTACAATATATCAGCAATTAGAGAAGATTGATGCTGATCTTGAAGAAATAGGAAAGAACATTTTAAAATCAAATGCATTAAAATCACAATTTCAATATGAGAAAAGTGAGATAGATAAAATAAACATTCAAATTACTCTCAAGTTAGAACAAGAAAATATTAAATTAAACACCCTTAAGCAGGAACTAGAATTAAAGAGATCTGATTTGAAAAGAATTAATTCTGAAATAGCGCCATTGATTTTAGAAGAAAAAATCGAAATTCGACCAATAACCGAAATAGAAAAAGATCTTTTAAATATAGAAAAAGAATTGCTTAAATTTATTGATATTGACGATTCAATTCTGGTAGAAAGAGATCAAATTATAGCTTCCCTTAAAGAAATCGTTAAAAATCAAAAAATTTTAGAAAATGATATTAAAGCAGCAATTAACACGGAAAGTAAGATGGAAAAAACATATTATAACAAATTTGGATTACTTCTCGAAGATCTTCAATCTAAAATAAATCAAAAATTTGAATCATCTCAAATCAAATCATATTGTTCTCTTGGATTAACAGGAAATTTTGAGAATTTAGGAGTTAGTATTAAAGCAGCAACTTCAAAGGACCAATTAAAATCCTTTTCAGCTTTAAGTGGAGGGCAAATGTCAATGATTTCAATTTGTTTAATTTTATCTCTTCATGAAATAAGACCAACAACATTATCCATGCTCGATGAAGCCGGAATGTTTCTAGATGATAAGAACTCTGAAGTTGCTTATCAGTTAATTAAATCTACTTTAGAGCAGAATCCAATTCAATTGATTATGTTTTTACCTAAGTCTTCAACTCCATTATTTAATCTAGCTGAAAAGTTAATAGGAATTGCGAGAATCGGAAAAAATGAAGTATCATCAGTTTTTAAGCCAAAAGTTATCAAAGAAAAGAAATAATGATATATAATGGTTGAAAGTAAAGACTTATTTGATGGCATAAATACAAAAATTAAAGAGATACAGAATCAAGTTCTTTTAGGAAAAATCAATTTATTAGATTTAGAACTAGTTCCCATCTTTAATGAGATAAAGGATTCACTTACAATTAATAATATTTATAATGGATCTGAAACATTTTCAAAGGCTTGTATACTTCTTAATCAAAAATTTCAAGAATTACAGATTTTACTTAATTCATTAGGGAATGAAGATAAATTTTTAGAATATTTAGAGTCAAAACCAGAAGATTCGGAAATTTACCAGATATTTGAAGGATGTTGGAGAAAAATTTATAATATTGACAATCTTTCCTTAAATTTCCTTGAAAATTCTAAAGGTAAATTATCTAAAAGGAAAGGACAATCATTGCCTATTGAACATTTAGATAAAACTAAAAGTAATGAAGATTTTTTCTTGGAATTACCTAAACAAAGATTTACTGAGAAAATGATAGACTTTTTCAATAAAATTAAGAGTAAATTACCATGTGCTTTTGAAGGGGTTTTTGAAGAAGAACAAGATCAAATTAAAATATATGAAAATTTTGTATATTTACTACATCTTCTTCAATTAGGTAAAATTAAATACCAGAAAGATACAAACTTTTTGTATATATAAAAGGTGATAAGAGAGATGAATGAATTTACATTAATGATGTATTTATTAAGTAAAAAATCTAATTTATATCAAATAGGGGCAACTAAAAAAGAAATTCTTGAATTGATTAATATAAAAAATAAAAATAAATCTATATTTTTTCAAAACTTAATTATCAATTTATCGAATTATTTGGAACCTTTAGGACTTCAAGTTAGATTTAATCCATTAAATTCTCATTGGTTTATTTCTTTTGATCCAGATACTTCAGATCTTGTTTCTGCAAATCCTTTTGAAGGGAAACCAAGGTTAGCAGCGAGTTTGTTTTATATTCTAATTAACTGTCTTAAAAATTCTGGAGTTGGGAAAATTCAAGAAATTAAAAAAATGAGAAATAAAAAGGGGATATTTGAGGATTTGAGAGAATTAGAAAAGCGAGGTTATATTATTATTAAAAAAGATATTGGAGAAGTAAATTTGACACCTTTAATAGCTTATCAATTGGATTTAAGTAAGCTTTTCTTAAAATTAGCTTTAAAATTAAAAAATTAGAGTATCTAAAAAATCTAATGTTTTGTAGTTATATTTAAAATCATTTCTGCAACACGATTGTTATACTTTTCTACTTCATCAAAATTTTCAATAGTTTCTCCACATGTTACAAAAACATCCGTAATATTTATCTTTCGAGTATTAAAGAAGTCTATAATTTTGTTCTTCATATCTTCTGTTTTTTTCTCCTTATCTCCTTTAACTAAATCAATTTTGTTGATACATACATAGATTTTATCAGGGAAAAACCTTACATCGTTGAAGAATTCGAATTGAGGATCTAAATCTCGATCAAGTGAAAAAACAGCAACTATTTGTGTAGCAATTCTTGAAATGGTAATGATCCCCATTTTTACTACAGCGCGTTTTCGATCTCCTCCAGGAGCAAATATAGTATGAGCTTTCTTAGAGGCATCTTCTCTGAATACTATTCTATTAGGGTGAATGGTTTTGGTTTCTTTTTCATCAAGAGAGTCTTCCTTATTACCTCCTGGAACTGTTGCTTCTCCAGAAAAATCAGTTTTTACAACAGAACACTTTATTCCTCCTTCCACTTTTTCAATATCTCCTTTATTGAGATATCTCACAAAAAGTCTAAGTATACTGGTTTTCCCAACACTTACATCACCTAATAAACCGATATTAACCATTATGATTCTCCCTCCAATAGCTTGTTTAATAATAATTCATAATCAGGGATTAAAAATTGCTCTAGATATGCATGATTATGAGCGTGAATAAGTGCTATTAATACTTCCTTTATTGTTCTTGCATTTTTTACATATTTTGTCAAATTTTCAGGTGTTGGTTCCTGAGTAAAATCTTTCACTTCTTCTTCAAAGCCAAATTTAGAGAGCTCTGGTAACTCATTAAAAAAACCAAAAGCAGAATAGCCTTGATATTGAAAAAATACAAAAAATCTTGTTTTAATATTTGTTATGATTTTAGTTAAGTATGCGGAAGGATATATTTCTCCTAAGATTATGTCTTCATCTTGTTTAATTACAAAATAAGGAGATATTGGAGAAGCTTGAGAACCATACATTTCTTTTGGTGGTAATGAAATAAAAGGCAATTTTTCTGATACTATAGTCCATAGATCCTCTCTTTTTTTCTCTAGCAATATATCCTTTATCTCATCATAAGCAAAATAGAAATCAGATTGAAGAGCTAGAAGTGAGCTTAAATACACAGATAAAGAAGCAAAAGTAGCTTCTAATACAGGTCTTCTACCACCATTGGACTCAGAAGGCTTAGTAGCACCCTTCCAAGCTCTAAGTCCTGAATAAGCAAATGATTTTACATCGAAAAAGGCTCCTGAAAGGAATAAAAAAGATGGGGCGTCTCCCTTTTCTCCAGTTAATAATTCTAAAGCTTTATTAAGCAAAATACTTTCTAAACTGGTATTATGAAATTTCGAATGGACTACTGGCATTTGCAACCATGATTTTTTCTTGTTTGCCAAAATTCTTTCACTCAAGTTTTATTTCGTTAAATTAAATAAAAAATACTGAATAATTAATCTTTTGTATTTTAATTAATCAATATATTATCTTAATAAAATATTTTCTAA
>JBHLNY010000215.1:0-6159 GCA_048941065.1 Promethearchaeota archaeon | reverse complement strand
AAACCATATTCTTGATCGATTCGCCACAAATTAGCCGCGTGCCATGTCATAGATCTTATTTCTTTATCACGAAATACTACAATAGCATCATAGACCCTTAAAGCATCCATCATTCTAAAAACAAGTCCGACTCCTACAGCAGGTTTTATCAAAGGCCAAGTAATATATCTAAATTTTTGCCAACCATTTGCACCAGCAATATCTGCTGCCTTATCTAAATCCTCTGGAACAATCTGCAACGCTGCAAGGAATAATAAAGTGAGAAATGGAGTAGTTTTCCATACATCAACAGCAATTGCAGTAAACATTGTACCTGTTATGTCGATTTCTGTAATATAGGGGTCATAGGGAACAAGAACTGGTAATTTAAAGATGACTTCAGCATCTGGACCAAAAAATGCAACCGATCGAAGGGAAAGTAATTCAAGAAAATTATTTATTAATCCGTATTGATCAGATGGAGCAAATATTTCATATCGAAAAATTGTGGCAGATGCTACGGTAGGAAGAGCCCATGGAATTAAAATTGTTGCCCGAGCCAATCCTCGTCCTCGAAATTTTTTATTTAGAAGTTTAGCAAAAACTATCCCTAATGTAAATTCAATAATTAAAGAAATTATAGCAAAAAATAGGGTTTGATAAGTATATTGCCAAAAATCTTGGGTTCTTACATCACCCCGAAATAACATCCAAAAATATCTGGTTAGAGTGAATTTATCTCCAAAATAATTCCCCCCGCTACTATTTCTGAAACTAACAATAATCCCGATGATAATTGGAACTAATATTACTAAGACAAATATTACTAAAGTTGGAATAACTAAAGAAATAATAAATTTTTTATCAGAAGGAGGTCCCTCCCTAATTTCTAATGGAATTGATAACTCCGGTTGTTCAAGCAAAGTATTGTCCGTATTTAACTCCTCTAGTTATTATTAATAATAATATCAATAATTAATAAAAAAAAAAAATTAGTTTTTATTTTAATTTCTTACGGTGTATTATTTATTTCTTTTCTTTATATAAATTGCGATAATGGTTATTGTTGACACAATTGTCAAACCTAACATTGTTAATCCAAAACCTGGAATTATTTCTTCAGGTTCAGCGGCAAGAATATCTTTTACATCACCTTCCATTTGTTCAAGAGCGTCTGTAACTTCTTTGTTGCAGCTTAATAAATCGCTAAAGTAATCAGCAATTATAGTTGAAATTGTTGAATATTTAGGATGAACAGGTCTTGCTAGAGTTCTATCCAATTGAGGTAACCAATCTTGTATCCAAGCATAGCCTCCGGGCGGAGAAGCGTAAACTGATGCCAAAGCTGGAAAGTTAGAGATACTTGTAAGTTCATATTCTTGAGCTACTGTATCGCCTAGGAATCTAATTAAATTTAATGCCTCAGCTTTATGATTACTATATTCTGATACTGCTAAAACAGCACCACCAACGCAGGAGGATTTTTCATCTAAGGCTCCAGTGAAAGTTGGAATAGCGGCAACACCAAAATCCATATTATTATCTTCTGATAATCCATATGCAAAAGTCCATTGTCGCATGAAAATAGAATTATTCGCAAGCCACCTTCCTACAGAGGATCCTTCATCATCAACAAGTCCGGTACGTGGAATTATATAGGGAGTTCCTTGAACACCTGTATATTGTGGGGGGATCAAGGCTTTAACAAAATCCATTGCTTCCTCAACATCAGGATTGACTATATTTACATCTCCTTCGCTAGTGACTAAATCTGTAACTCCATTACTACCAGCCCATTCGAAGAAATTAACAACACCACCCTCATATGCATCTAGTTGACCAACATATCCTACTAAATCTGGATTATCAAGATTTCCACTGACATTATTTAGGATATAATTCGCTGTTGCATTTAACTCTGCCCAAGTATCAAAATCTGCTTCAGTAAAACCTTCAGCTGTTATAAGGTCATTTCTATAGAATAAAATCCCTAAGTTCATAAAATAGGGATATGCCCATAATTTACCTTTATACATACCTGAATCTACCATACCAGGAACATAATCATCCATTTCTGCGGTTGTTACTCCCATTGCATTAAGATCCTCAATCCAACCATTTTCAGCAAATTGAGCAGGCCATATAGTATCCAATCCAAGGACGTCAAATTCATCATCTTCAGCTTCCATAAGAGCAACCATATATGCTAATTGATCATCTGCTCTAGTCCCAGAAGCTACTACTGTAACACTATCTACCCCAGCGCCTAATGGATCTGCTAGGAAAGCAGCAATTACACCATCAACACCAGGTTTTTGCTGATCAGATACAATAATGTTTAGATCTACCGTTTGAGCAGGTTCAGGTTTAGGAACCGCTGTAATTGGTCTTACAAAAATAGTAGCAGTTAAAAGAAATAAAATAACAAAAAGCATAATCAAAGCTTTTGATTTAACTTTCTTCATATATTTTAGATCACGTTTTTTTGTTTTTTGAAAATTTATCGCCTTTCTTCAATAATATAAAAATATCGAAGAAAAGTTACCGAAGAAATACGATAAAATTATTTATAAACCTTTGCCAAATATACCATAAGTGCTAAAAAATATACTTAGAGATATATCTTTAAAATTAAATTTTAAGAATCATTCTCTAACATAAAAACTTTTATTTATCATTATAAAAATTTTAAAAAAGTTGATTCTTTGAATGGAAGAAAAGCCTAAATTTATTTTAGAATCATATAGTTCCTTAGTTGGGAAAAAACAAATTGACCTGTTGAGAGAAAAAGCAAAAGCTTTCGAAAAAAAAAAAGTCCTTCATATAAATGCTACAAAATTTGGAGGAGGCGTAGCAGAAATTTTAAACAATATGGTACCCTTAATGAAGGAACTCAATATTGATGCGAAATGGGAAGTTTTCTCTGCACCTGAAGACTTTTTTGAAATTTCGAAAAAGATGCACAACGCATTACAAGGAAATATGGAAATATATTTTTCTGAAAATGAGATATTAACCTATGTTGAACAAGCAAATTCATCTTTTGAGCAAATTCAACCTAAAGGAGATTTTATTATAGTTCATGATCCACAGCCTTGCCCTATTATAAAATTTGCTGATGGGAAGAAAGGTAAATGGATTTGGCGGTGTCATATTGATACTTCTAATCCAAATCCTCAAGCTTGGGGCTTAATATCAAATTATCTATCTCTCTATGATGCCTTAATTTTTACTAAAAAAGAATATGCGAAAGAAGGGATTCACAATCTAATCTTCCCGATTACACCTTCAATAGATCCCTTTTCAGAGAAAAATAAATATTTAGAAATTGATTATGCTAGAAAAATTGTGGAGAGATTTGTACCTTTAGATTTACCACTTATCACTCAAGTGTCACGGTTTGATCCTTGGAAGGATCCTCTGGGAGTAATTGATGCTTATAGACTTGTCAAAGAAAAAAAGCCCGTAAGACTGGCTTTAATTGGAAGCTTAGCTCATGATGATCCTGAAGGAGTTGAATGGTTAGAAAAAGTTAGAATATATGCTGGAGATGACCCTAATATTCATATCCTAACAAATTTAGATGGTGTAGCTAATTTAGAAGTTAATGCTTTCCAAAAAATCTCTAATGTCATAATTCAAAAATCTATTCGTGAAGGTTTTGGAATGACTGTAACTGAAGCTTTATGGAAAGAAACCCCTGTTATTGGTGGAAATGTTGGTGGTATCAAATTACAGATTGAAAATGGAATAAATGGATTTTTAGTTAATTCAGTACAAGAAACTGCTGACAAGATTATATATATTTTGAGTAACCCTAAAATTGCTAAAGAAATGGGCAAAAAAGGTCATGAAAAGGTTAAGAGTCAGTTCCTTTTAACAAAACATCTTGAAAATTATTTAGATTTATTTAATATCCTTTCTAAAGGAAATTAAAATTAAAAATACTTTATTTTAAATTATCTACAATCTCTTTGAAGATCTCGTATATAAGTTTCACTATTTTATCAAAATCTTTATCAGATAAATCTGTTTCAAAATTTTTTAGGAGATTTAAGACATATTCGAGTTTATTCGCAGCAATCTTAAGATATTGTTGTTCATTTTCCAATTTAGATTTATCTATATGGGATTTTAAGAAGATTATCTCACTTAAAAGCATATTAATTAATTTTTCTCTTCTGGATTGAAAAAAATCTGCGTGCTGCCATTTTATTACTTTGCTCACTTTTTACCAACTCATTAACTAATATTAATTAGAAAAAAGTAAAGGAATATAAAACTCTTAAAGAGTCCAATTATTGATTTAATTTAGATTATTTCTGAAATGATATTAAAATTGAAATTAAGAAAATTTTGAAAATTTTCAACGAATGTTCAGCTAAGCTATGTCAAGAAATCAATCTTTGATTAAATCTTTAAAGAAATCTTCATCTACATTTTCATCGTCTTCTAATCTTTTCAATTCTTTAGAAGATATGATTACACTTGTTAAGGCTCCTATTATTAAGCCAATAACTAATCCTGCGATGAGGACATATCCTAAATAGGCAAAAAGTACAACGATGTTAAATTCTCTTACTATTGAATAAATAATCCATTCATAAAAGCTAATAAAGACAGAAGCTAAAGCTCCCCCACTTATCCCTACAATAACACCATATTTTAAGGGTGATTGTTTTTCATTGCGATTTATTAATGCAAACCTTACACCGATGATTGCCCCAATTGTAAATTGAAGATCAGCAAAAGTAAGATATCCCCGATAAATCCACCTGGTAAGTAAGTATATAACAAAAGTAATTATACTGAAGAGGATGATACCAGACTGAATATTATTTTCTCTAGCACTATCACTTAAACTTGCTAAAGGAATTTTAATCACTTTTTTACTGTTTTTAAAATAATTCTAAATATAATTTTAAATGAATAAGTAAATAATAAGTTAAGAAAGTTATTATATTAAGAAATTATTTACTTGTACCTGGTATATCTTTACCTTTAGTTATAGCTTTTGTTATAGCTTTCTTAGCTAAATTTGCAGGATCAGCTAAATTTTGAAGCCCTTGTACTGCTGCATCTGCTGCCTGACCAAGTACATCCCCTGTTATTGCCCCTCCACCAGCAAGCTCTTGGACAACAATACCTGCCGCAGGAGTTAGAACTGCGGATGCTACAGTTGTTACGGCTGCTATAGCCACTACTTTTGCAATCTTTTTAGCAGTTGGACTCATTACACCCTTTTTCGATTTTTCATCTTCTTCAACAGCCTCTAAAGAACGTTTAAGTCCCTTTATTAACCTATTTAAAGCATCTTCCTTTTTCTCTTTCTTTCCTTTGTAATATATTCCTTCCTTATACGCCTCTTCCAGAAATTTTGTTAGAGATTTATACTTTTCAACCTTCTTATATCCATTCCATTCATCTTCTTTAAAATTTGTTAAAATAGTATTACAAGGCTTTCCTTTATTAACTTGATAAACATAAATTTTTGGCTCCTTTTTATCGCTTAAATACACAGCTTCATAAATATAATCTCCAATTTCCTTTTTTTGCCCTATTAAAAACCTGAAATTAATCTTATCTGTCTTACCAATTAAACCCTTTGAAAATTTAGCTAATGCAACTTTTCCTTTTCTTGCTTTTTTCTCATTTTCTATTATAATATCAGAACGCTTTTCTTCAAAATAATCGCTTAATGCTTCAAACGCATCTTTAAATAGTTTTTTTGCTTTGTCTATTTCTTTCCCCATAAGTATCACTTTCTAAGATTAAGATAAATAAATCAAACCTCAACTATAAAAATAAACACAGTTAGACTATTTATATTTATTTTTATCACAATATTTCAAAACTAGTAGATGAATTGTAATTTACTATTCTTTAACTTTTATAGTCTATTAAATTAAAATCTAGAATTTGTTAGATCCATTTTTTCTTTTTAAAGAAATACAACATGACAAGAGCTATTGCAACCATTATAATAATTAGGATTGGATATGCGATTGGTTGCGATAATTCAGGCATATAAAGAAAGTTCATACCATAAAAACCTGCCAAAAATGATAAGGGGATAAAAACTGTTGATATTATCGTTAAAACCTTCATAATATCATTCATCCTATTGCTAACACTTGATAAATACATATCAAGCATCCCAAAAATAATATCCCGATAATT
>JBHLNY010000214.1:0-6160 GCA_048941065.1 Promethearchaeota archaeon | reverse complement strand
TTCATACGATTTTTAACAATTTAGACCTCTCTTGGATTGATTCTTCAAAGGATATCACAAAATCAAATAAATTCTACGAACTCTTATCCTTCTTTCCTAATTTAAAAAATATTTTTGAAGAGGCTGAATTAAAAGATGAATTTGAGTTTGATAGGACAATAAGGCACATCTTTAGAGTATTTAAGATTTATTTTCTCCTAAATAGTGGAGAATTTGTTCATGATACTCTTTCTCCAGATTCGATAAATAAAATAAGAATTAAATTAAAACACCAGATCTCTTTAAATAAAATAGCTATCCCACTAATTTTAATTTATCATGATATTGGTAGATTCATCAATAAAAAGGATCATTCATATGCAAGTTATCTATTAATATCCCAAAATAATTTGTTTGAAGTATTTAAATTACCAGAAAATGAAAAACTCCTTATAATAAAAGTTATTCAATATCATTTGCTCTTTGCTACGATTTATACGGGAGAATCTACTTTTTATGGGATTTTTTCATTATTAAACGATCTTAAATTTACTAATTTAATATCAAAGGAAAAAAATTATGCCAGATTTATTGATTTATTAGAGATTTTTACGTTTATTGATATTTTAGGATATCCCTACGCTAAAATTTATGATCACTATCTAAAATATTATGCTGAGATCAATTATAAATTAAAAGAAATTTTAAAATATGGATTAACTTTAAATATAGCTCTTAAAAAAGCAATTGAGTTTTCTCAAGATTGGATTGAGTGGAGAATAGCTGGTGCTCTAAGAATCTTCCAATTTGTTGAAACTCAGCCCCATTTAACCGAAGAATTTTATTTTAATAAACTCAAAGAGAGCATTGAAAGAGTTGATAATAAATTTATTGATAGACTTACGTGGGATGATATAAAATCAAAATATTTAGAGAATTCTTATAAGATTCAAATAAAATACGGATTACCTTTCTTAATGATTTTAGCATTTGGAACTTTCGAGCGTATGGGACTAAAAATTCAAGCAAAAATTTCTTATAAATTAGTATTATTCTGGATTCTTCTTTCACGAGAAATTGAATTAAGATCTAAAGATTCAATTAACTATTTGTGGAATATATATTTAATAGGTATGCCCCATTGGTCAAAAGTAGACAAAGATTTCATAGAAAAATTAAATGATCATATGATTGAGAAAATTATTACTAAATCTTCTCATGAACTTATTGAAGAACGAAAAGAATATAATCTTTATTTGGATTTAGAAAAAATAATAGATTAAAGATATATAGGTTTTGAAAGAGTTGATTTTATATTAGAGCTGCTGTTCTTGAAGATATCCAAAAAATAGTATATAAAGAAGATTATCCCAGGCCTGTTATTGGACTTGATGATGTTTTAGTTAAAGTTCATTATTGTGGGATCTGTGGAAGTGATATACCGAATTTTAAATATAAATTATATCAGGTTCCCCTAATCTTAGGCCATGAAATATCTGGAGAAGTTGCTGAAGTTGGTAAAAATATAACTGATGTGAGAGTTGGTGATAAAGTAATAGCTATGAATGTATTACTTGATGTAAGTGGAAGAAGATTAGAAGGGATGGGAATATTTGATAATGGAGGATTCGCTGAATATGTTAGAGTAAAACACAGAAATTTATTTCTCACTCCTAAAAATGTTTCTATTAAGGGCGCTACTATGATTGAATCATTTGCGAATATCACAAGAGCAATAAGAATATCAAAAATGAGGGAAAGTGAAAGAGTCCTTGTCATTGGTGGTGGAAATATCGGATTGACTTTTTTAAGTACAATATTGAGTGAAAGAAATCCTGATTATATTATTGTGATTGAACCTCATCGATTCTTAAGGGAAAAAGCTAAGGAACTTGGAGCAAATGAAGCTATTCTTCCGAATAAAATAAAAATAAAAAAAGTTTTAAAAGAATTTGGTACCCCTACATACATTTTTGATAGTGTTGGAAGTGAGCAAACTATATTAATGGCAATTGATTTAATTGAAAGAGGTGGGACAATCTTAATAGAAGGTATTCAAAGGATAAAGATTTCATTACCTATATTTTCAATAATTAACAAAGAAATTACTCTAAAAGGATGCTTAGGACATGATAGGGAGGATATCTTAAAGGCAATTGATTTATTTGCCAAAAATAGAATTGATCCAAATAGCTATATTTCGAAAATAGTTGATTTAAAAGATCTCCAAAGCACATTTGAAAAACTCCTTGAACCTGGGGAAAGAAGATTTGTTAAATTGTTAGTTAAAATTTAATAAAACAATAAAGTTACAATATTTTTGGTAAGAACAAATCTTCTTATACTTTAACATCAAAATATTATTATTCCTCTAAATAGCCAACTAGAGAAAAATCATTTAAGAACAGGTCATTTATATGGATATAGATTATGAAGTAAAAAAGAGGAAAACTTTTCGTTCATTATATAATATCTATTTTATGTTATATTTCTGCATCGGAATCCTTCCAGTGAATATAGATAACTTATTGGAATATCTACCTGGAACAACAGAATCAGGAATAGGAATAGCTGTAGCATGTAATCTTATAATGGGAACAGCTAGTATAATACTTTTTGGATATTATGGAGATAAATTATCTGAAAAATTTTCTAGGAAAAAGTTATTCATAATTACTAATCTCATATGGATAATTGCTTATGGGTTATGTGCTTTAGCATTAAATTACTTTTTTTATTTTGTGTTTTTTATCCTTGCTGCAATAGGAAATGGTGCATTTTTACCAATTGGCTTCTCAATGATAAGTGATTTATTCCAACCCAAAGAAAGAGGAAACAAATATGGTACAATGCAATTCGGCTTACTTTTAGGAAATGGACTTGGAATAATTTTAGGAGGTTTATTAGGATCTTATGCTGGTCCAAGTGGTTGGAGATATGCTTATGGTATTGGTGCTTTATTAGGAATACTAACTGTTATAAATTACGCCCTCTCGGGGATAGAACCCATGCGAGCTAGTGCAGAACCAGAATTTATAGTTATAAAAGAACAAATTAAATATGATTACAAATTAACCTTTAATAATCTTGGAAAGTTGTTGAAAAGAAGATCTGTAGGTGGAATTTTAATGGTAGTATTATTTACTGCAATAACTAGCTCCACATTAGGAACTTGGGCTATCTTTTATCTTAGTACTAAAATCTCTGGAAATAATGCTGAATTAACAGCTACTACAATTTATCTTCTAGCGGCTTTGGGATCTCTTCCAGGAGCAATAATAGGAGGAAAGCTTGGAGATAGATATTTCAATTCAGGGAAAATATATGGACGTATACTAATCTCTTTTGTTGGGCATATTTTTGGAGCAGTATGTTTATTTGGATTTTATTTAATACCTTTTTTTATTGAAACATCCCTTCAAGTTATTTTTTCTTGGATTTTTTTCCTAACTATTGGTTTTTTTGGATATATGTTTGCTTCATTTCAAATAGGAAATCAATTTGCTATTTATAGCGAAGTTTGTATCCCTGAATTAAGGAATACTGCAAATGCTATGAATGGTTTAATGACTAATTGTGGTGGTATTATAGGTAATTTACTTATTTCTTTTCTTATTTACCAAAAAGAATCATTCTTATATTTCGCTATAATGTTAGTAATGATAATTTGGTTAATAGGAGCTATTTTTTGGGTCATACCTTACTACTTTTACCCAAAAGAATTTAAAGAATGTAGAGAGGCGATGATTACTAAAAGAAAAGAATTGGAGAGTAATTTAGAAAAAAGTTAGAATAAACATAGTGCCAAAGATAAAAGTAATGTTTCAAAAATTACGTTATTTGTAAATTTTGTGATTTAGTTATAATTTCAACTTTATTATTTCTAATAATTACATCATTTTCAATTCTACATCCTCCCATTCCTTGTTTATAAACTCCCGGTTCAATAGTAAATACCATCTCATTTTGAAATGATTCTTCTTTCCAGTATTTCAAAGAGTATTCATCAGTAGGTTTTTGAGTTATAATAGGTGAATCATGTCCACTTAATCCTAATCCGTGCCCTAGAGCAATCGATTTGCTCTTCTTGTAAAAATTTTAAAAGAAATTCAAACTTTTCTACTGTTATTGATCTCATTTTGTAAAATTGTATTATATTTTAATTAACCTTTTAGATTAAGAATTATTTAATTCTTTAGAAATTAGAATAACTAATTATAATTGGTTGTAATTGGCTGAATTATTTGATTCATCATCACTGGATAAGAATCCCTTTGAAGAATTAGCCATAGTTTATGTCTTATATTTTGATGAAGCTCATGGACATGTTCCCTTATTAATCTATCCAGATGATCGGTATAAAGATGATAAAAAGTTTATGAGACCTATCAAATATCATCCAATATGGTTTTTAAGCGTAGATGATCAAGAAGCTCTTGATCATATTGACTTAGAATTTAAGGGATATACTTTTTTTGGCAAAAAATTCCTCACTACCTCTAAAAGAA
This sequence comes from Promethearchaeota archaeon, assembly GCA_048941065.1. Lineage (GTDB taxonomy): Archaea > Asgardarchaeota > Lokiarchaeia > Sigyniarchaeales > SOKP01 > Loki-b32. Next base: position 1,673 of record JBHLNY010000214.1, on the reverse strand, counting down.
AAAAAAGAAGAGCGGGACTCGAAGAAGAAACACCAGAAACGATAGTAGTGATTGTTTCTTTGCCGAATAAACTTGAAATTTTCGGTGATGAACTTATCAAAAATTTAGTGGATGAAATTAGGGGAAATTTTGAAAAAAATTTATTTGAAATCATTGAAGCTGAGATTGTCAGAGATGCCGTTATAAAATCTCCTAGAATTGATAAACTAATTGAGAAAGGTGATATCATTAAGAATCAATTAAGAGAATTGATAGAAAAAACAGTTAATATCTACTTTTCCAGCGTGATTAAGCAAGATGATACAACTTCAATAAAAATGCAGAAAGCAATATCTTATCTAGCTTTAAAAGGCATTGATGTTAGCCACATCTCAAGTGGAGATTATAAAGATTCATTTTCAAGTATTAAAATATTCGATCCTAGTGAAAAAACCAAAGTTGAATTAACTAAGGGAATGGATTTTTCGATTAAAAAAGTAAATATAATGGAAGATAGTCAAGAACTTGAAATTTTAACTCAAAATAACAGTAAAAACGAATTTCATAACATTTTAATTAAAATTACGAATGTAAAGGAATATTTCGAAAAAGAAATAATGAGTGAACATATTGATATATGGTTTCCAGAAGAAAAATTAGTTTTTGTATCACCAATTATATCTCATATTAATGAGTATCTTTTCTTTATTATAGATGAAAAGACTAAAGAAAGATTAATATCAAAAAGAATTGATTTAAACTTATTAAAAAATCAAAAAAATTAAAAGTGGGAAAAAGAAACTTATGTCTGAAGAGATTATTGATGAGGAAGATATTATAATTAGAAATTACAGAACTTCGGATTATAAAGCTACATTAGAAATTCTAAGAGAGCTTTCAGATAAATATAATATTGGTCTAAAAGAAGAGCAATGGAGAGAATCCTCTGGATTAAGGCAATTTAAACCCAATCTAAAGCGAATTACTTTAGTAGCAGAAATAAAATCATCGGGAAAAGTTATGAGTATGGGAGTGATTGAAGCTGTGAAAAATCCATTGGGACAATATGTAGGATACTTAGATAATTGGGCTACAAAAAAAGAATTTATCGGGAGACATGTAGGTAAACTATTAGCAGATAAAGCTATTCAAATTCTAAAATCGTGGGGTTGTGAATCTGTAAGAATTAATCTTGCTTATGGTTCTACCCAAAAATTACTTGATATATTTGGTAAAGTAGGATTTAAACCTATAATTACAGTATTAGAAAAGAAATTTTAAATTATTTATTTTTTCGAATCTAAATAATCATTATTGAGCTTAGTACCTAACCCCTTAATAAAATATTTATATAAACCAGATTACTTACTAATTTTATCAAACTATAAAATTTATTATCTTATGTGATCGAAATGGATAGAAAAGGTCTTATTGGAATCATCATAGCGATGTTTCTTGTAGGTGGATTAGCAGGTGGATTTATTGGTTACTACTTTCCAACGGAAGAAGAAAAACCAACCATAGGGTCCTTTAACGCTGTTATTGATGGATATTTCAGTGAAGGTGAGGGATGGCAATATTCTGATTGGCAATTTACTGAATATTTATTAACTGATATTGATAATTTAGATTGTTTTAACTTCTTTTATGTTCATTTAACAACCTCATCACTTTATATTTTAGTAGATTTTATT
>JBHLNY010000012.1:17104-27048 GCA_048941065.1 Promethearchaeota archaeon | reverse complement strand
TAATTGGAATTAGAGAGATTATTCAGAATTTTAAATGTTTAAGGTCATTCTAGTACTTTTTTCCAAACCGTTATTTCTTTTTCCCTGTCAATCTGAAATACTTTCTCAATTTTTTCCCAGTCAATTTGGTTTAAAATCCCGCCAACAAAATTATTATTGATGGCATGGGCAATTCCTTTAACATATTCGATATTCTCACTATAAATGTTAATTCTAAGGACATGATTAGTTCCTTTCATGGCATTAAATCCCGCGACTCGTGCGTCGATCTCCACAAATACCCATATTTCGGGTGCTAAATAATACAATTGTTTTTTTCGGGACGATTTTGATTTACCTTCTTCTGTAGAACCATCTACGGACCTAAGATATTTCCATATTTCATCAGCAGTATCAGGAATATAGGTGCTATAGGCGAGATCCAATGAGTGACGGGTTTTGTTAGCACCGGCATAAAGTACAGTTTTAGGATAATTAAGAAGATTATTTTTTTCCGCTATTTTTCGCAGTTTTTTTCCTATTCTTAACACCTCCAACTTTCATTTATTCTAATTTAGTAGAATTTTCATTACTCCCTTATTGAGTTATTTTATACTATTCATTGTTTTTTGGATAACACAAAATATTATCTATTAATTAGAAAGATAATTTATAAAATTTTATAATCTCAATTTCTACTTTTAACAATACCCAAATCATTCTAAATAGGATTTATTAAATTTAAATTAGAAGCAATCAAATTATATAATATGAAATTTATAGATTTGAGCATTCCAATAATAAACATTGATGAACTTGTTTTTGATCCTCCATTAACCCAACCTCATATTGAGTATAGAGATCATGATAGAGGAGCAGAAGAAATGGGATTTGTATTTCCAAGATTAAAACCAGAAGAACATTTACCTAATGGTAAGGGTTGGACCACGGAAACAATTACTTTGGGAACTCATAGTGGAACTCACATGGATGCTCCGTGGCATTTTGCTCCCATACAAGATAAAGAAATTGGAAAAAAAAAGGCAATGACGATTGAGGAATTTCCATTAGAGTGGGGAATTGGCCCTCTTATTGTATTAGATTGTACTGGTTATGATGAAGGATACGTAATGACTCCAAAAGATGTAGATGAAAAATTAAAAGAAATCGGTCATCAATTAAATGAAGGAGATATCTTATGTGTTCATACAAATGCTCCAAAACATTATGGAACTAAAGAATATATAAACCACGGAGTAGGTGTTGGAAAAAAAGCCACCTTACATATAATTAGACAAGGCGTTCATGTAGTAGGGATTGATGCATGGTCTTGGGACGCCCCTTTTTCCATCACTGCAAAGAAATGGAAAAAAATGGTTCGAGATAAAAATGCGGATCCTTCTATAATTTGGGAAGGGCATTTTGCTGGTATCGAACTAGGATATTTTCAAATGGAAAAGTTAACGAATTTAGATAAAGTACCTCCTGTGGGTGCAACAATATATTGTTTTCCCATAAAAATTGCGAGGGCAAGTGCTGGATGGGTTAGAGCTGTTGCGACAGTTCCCGAATAAAGATTAAAAAAAAATAGAAAAAAGATTATCTTATTCTTCTCTAAATATTTCTTCAACTACTTTATCATCATCTTTAAAATATATTAGAGCACCAGTCCAATCATGTAACACATCAGAATATTTTTGTTCAAAGGTATCGACAAAAGCTTTTAATTTTGCTCTTACTTCTGGAGATTGGGTTCCTTTTATAAATAGTGCTCCAAATATACGTTTCCCATATTCCAAGAGTATTGTAATGTCTCCGTGGTCAATTTTTTTTAAAACTTGAGTAGATCTAGTCATTTCTTTAATAAAAGATGTTATAGCAGCAAACATTCCTGAGACTAATCCGGGATCTTGTGCAAAATCTTTATTAAATGGATAATTAAAGATTCCTCTACCATCATCATAGATAATATAAAGCCCTTGTTTTTCCACTCTTTCGAAGGTGAACTTAAACTCTGATTTCCAGATATCAATAAGTTCGTTGAAATAGAGATATTTGAGGGTAAAGTAGAATCTCTTTTTCTCATTTTCATCTTCTGGTTTAATATTTTCTAATAATGTATCCTTCGATAACGCATTTAAAATATCTTTTACCTCTTCACGTTCTTGTTCTATCTTTTCTAAAAGAATATCTGGCTTTTTTGTTATTAAATACTGTATTTTTCCTTGAATATAATCATCATAAGAGAGATAATCTCCAACAGTAGCAAATACAGTACTTTCTATAAGATTTTCTTCAATAGGGATATTTTTACTGCTAAAGTCCTTTCTAATGTAGAGTATAAAAATCCCCCAGAATAGCGCAGTGAAGATGTATCTCGAATATAAGTAAGGAATTGCTAGCACACCCAATAAACCAGATAAGTTAGCATCCAAAGCTGCTGTTCTAAAAGTATAAAAATCAAATCCAAAAAAAGGTAAAACGCTGGTTTGTCCTGTTATCCAGTATTCTTCTGGAGCAAAATTGAACATTGAAGGTACTTCTAGGACTGCAAACAATATTGAAAATGCTAATATCACTGGTAAATAAGAAAAAAATCCTAAGAAAGTGCTTTTCAAATATTTAAGGGTATAATACAATAATACAACTGTTATGATTAACGGAAAAACTTGTACAGAAAGAAAGTTAAATATAATCATTACATCGAAACTAAGAGCATTCTCTAATGTTGGACTTATAGGGGGGAGAAATTTTCCGGTATCAATTAATTCTTGAACTTGAGTCTCATTACCAAACAACATTACATATAGAGGTCCTAAAGCCACCATATTCAAAAATAAAAAGAAAAAAACAGCAAGAAAGCTAAATATTATCCCATAATAGAAATTTGTAAAATTAATAGTTTTTCTTTTTATCTTCTTATTTTTCCACCAATCAATTATTTTAATAAAAATTAAAAGAGATATAGGTTCAAAAATCTTTAAGAATAGCACAAAAATTATAGATGCCATTATAAAATAACCAAAGAAATAGAGGGTAACAAAAATTGAATCTAAATATTGTGCAACAAATAAGATAATAGATAAAATTGAAATTGGCGCCCCTACTGTATATAAGCTTTTGTATGTTTGAGTTCTTATTTCTTCTCCAACATATCTACCTTTTAATGCAACCTGTGAACTAAATAATAATTCAATACTAAAAATAAAAATTGCTAAATATACAAATAGAATTTCGATAAACCAGCCTAATGCGGTTTCTCCTGTATTTAATGGGTCACTTTCCAACCCCGAAACCGTTAATATCACTTGTAAAAGATATAGCGAGATAGGTAAAAGGACAATCATTAATTTTAAAATTTCTTTTTCCCTTTTCCAATTATTTCGGATTAAAGCATCTCGAATCCGTTTATAGGGGCTTTCTGTAAAGTTGTATGTTAATAATTTCAAATTGAATGCTATAGGACCCTCTTCTTTTCTTAAACGATTCCAAACGTAAATTAAGGATATAAATGGAGTTAAGAAGAAGATAAAAGGTAAGGTTACTAAAGGATAATAAGCAAATAAAGAGATTAATGACCCTAAATGTGCAAATAAATATCCCAATCCTGCTGCGTTATTTGTACTTTCCAATTCTTTAGGTGATTCACCTACTTGAAAGATGATTGGAAGGATCCAATACATTAAATAAAAAACTAATATTCCCGCATAAATTCTTAGATATAAGTTAGCAATAGCTTTCTTACGGATCAAGAGATATGGTATAAATAACACTATAATTGGAATTGCGTTTATAAATGTTGTTAAAACGATTTCAAGCGAATTCATTATTATTCACATGCATTTTTTATTAATTAAAATGTATTTAAAATAAAGTATGCAAATTTTAATATAATAATTTAGTTATTTTTGAATATTTTTAATTTTAATATGCCAAAACATAAAAAAATTGGAATTATTCTCGATGATGATTTTGCTTTGAGGAACATGCCTCCTTATCCCCGTCCTACTTTCCTTTCTTACGAGACTCCACTAAGGATCAAATCAGTTTTTAAATATTTTGAAAGTGTAAAACTTTATGAGAATGAAAAAATATTTAAATTGGAACCTAAAGTAATAGATGATTCAATAATAGCATTAGCTCATACAAAATATCATATTGATTTAATTAAAAATCTCTCAGATTTAGGTAATGGTTTGCTTAGTGATGAGGTATTTATTACAAATGATACATTTATGCTGGCAAAAAAAGCGATAGGAGGGTCGATACAATCAATTGAGAGTGTATTAAATCAAGAAGTTAATCAATCTTTTGCTCTTGTACGACCACCAGGACACCATGCTTTAAGAGAGAAAGCGTCAGGTTTTTGTATTTTTAACAATATAGCAAATTCAGTAATTTATTTGCGGGAAAGACTCAATTATAAAAAAAGAATAGCAATTATCGATATAGATAATCATTTTGGTGATGGATTGGTACAATACTTTTATGATGATCCAAGTGTACTTTACTTTTCTATCCATGAATTTGATTTTGTTGAGGGAGATATGGGCTTTATAAATGAATTAGGTGAAGGAGATGGTCTTGGTAAAAGTATAAACTTTCCAATACCGATGAATTGCACTGATGATGTATTTTTAGAATTTATGGATATACTTGAACCAATATTAAATGAATTTGCTCCAGATCTAATAATCGTGGCTGCCGGCTTTGATATGCATTTCTCAGATCCAATAGGAAATAATAATTTAACATCTATTTCTTATTACACCTTTTGCAAAAGAATCTTAGATATTGCAGATAAGATATGCAATGGAAAATTAGTGTTTGTCTTAGAAGGAGGTTATAGTTTAATAGCATTACCATACTGCATTCATGCCGTTATAAGTGCCCTTTTAGATATAGAATATAAACGTCCCTTTTTTGAAAATATTGATTTCTTAGAGAAGAGTAGGAGGGAAGAGATACTCAAGATAAAAAACTCTTTAAAAAAGCTATTATCCAAGTATTGGACTTCAATATCTTAAGAAAAAATCTAGAGATTAGATAAAATTATTTAATTTTAAGGCATACTCTTGAGTGGTAAAAAGTGCATCCCTTGGTCCCACTTGTGGATTAATATAACATATCAATGCTCCTGTTCCTCCAATAGGAATGGGACAAATAATAATATGCCCTTTTCCAGTTATATTCGTTCCTATTTTTCTTTCTTCTGTATTTTCTACGATCATATACTTTATACCCTGAATGGTAATGCTTGTCATTCCCTTTTGACCAAGTTCGAGTTTGGTATTAATTAACTCATTTATTTGTTCAAGATCTTTAGAAATATTCCAGTTATCAGTTTGAGTAATTAATGTGCCATTTTTACTTAAAATCGCAACTCCAAAGATATTTTGTTCTTCATTTAATAACTCATCAATAATAATTTCTATATCAGACATTATTATTACAAAAATATTATATTATCAAATTATTATTTAATAAATAAATTATAAATTTAAATATACGTTACAAAATTAATTTAAATTAATAACGGTGAAATTGATTGGCTTTTAGAATGTGGAAAAAAGCAATGCTTCTCTCATTACGTGAAAAAAAAATATTCACAGTTTTTGCATTAATATATACTATTTTAATATTTTTATCAAGTTTATTTATAGAGTTAGGAATTGGGGGTCAATTGGGAGAATCTGCTGTATTTTTTATCTTGATTTTTTTTATTACTAGTTTAATTCTTTCTCTACTCTATGCTTGGATTTTGGTGTCTAGAAGAAGACGAATTTGGGCTACATTCAAATGTATTGGTTATACAAATAAAAATATAATTGTATTAGTATCCGGAATTATATTATTTACTACCTTAATGGGATTTTTTATAGTAATTGAAGTTCTATTTCATTATGCTGCAATTGTTGCTTATCTAAATTCAGCAGAAATCGATTTAGAAATAACGATTTTAATAGGATTAATACCAGTTATTACAACTAGTGCAATGTTCATAGTTGTTCAATTAATTGCCCTTATTGTCGTTTATAGAAAAGTGTTAAAAGTAAGACCAATAATTGCATTAAAAAGGGTAGGAGGATAGGGAGGAAGAAGAAATGGCATATACAAAAGATATTATGATTGAGGCAATTGATATAAATAAGGAATACAGACGAGCAGGAGCCATTATAAGAGCATTAGTAGATATAAATTTAAGAGTAAAATCTGGGGAGTTTGTAATTGTGCAAGGACCTACCGGATGTGGAAAAAGTACTCTCCTTAATGTATTATCAGGTTTAGATTTACCAGATTCAGGTAGAGTTATTTTTGATGGTGAAAATATAGCACGAGCAACAGAAGATAGATTAAGCAAAATTCGACGTCAAAAAATTGGCTTTGTATTCCAAGATTATAATCTTGTTAATTCGTTAACTGCAATCGAAAATATAGAAGCATTATTATGGCCAACAGTATTAAGTAATAAAGAAATAGAAAATAGAGCAATTACTGCATTAAGAGATGTTAACCTTCTTGAACGTAAAGATCACCATCCTGTTCAATTAAGCGGGGGTGAAAAGCAAAGAGTCGGCCTTGCGAGAGCTATAATTCATAGACCAAGAGTCATCTTAGCAGATGAACCAACCGGCAATTTGGATCCTGAATCAGAAAAGGACGTTATGGAGCTATTAAAGAAGATTAACAAGGAAACAGAGACTACAATAATAGTAGTTACTCATCGTGCCCATTTAAATTCATATGCAGATAAATTAATTATGATGGATAAGGGAAGAATTATTAAGATCCAATAGGTTATTTTTTATCATCCAATAAATATTATCAATTTTTTTTACTTGAATTTCTCTTTCTAAATCTATTATTGGTTATAACTCACCTGATTAATAATATAGATTGATTTTTAAGACAAAGATATAAATATCTTAAGAGTTTTTGAAATACTATTAACTAAATTAAATTACTTAATTTTTATGTAGAAAAAGATTAGGAGATAATCTCGTATGGGAATGAAAAGAGTTATATGTTCGGGCTGCCTTGGCATGTTATGTCTATTGCCCATGGCATATATCAGTTTTCGATTTTTGAATTTAACTGCGGGTGTTACTGGAGGGTTACTTGAAAATTTTGAGGATGCTTTAGGTACAATAACAGGTGTTATAGGTGTTGGGGGAGCTTTTTTAGAAATTGCAGCTGGAGCTTTTATCGGGATGGCTTTAATTTTTCTATTCCCTATCCATTGGTGTATTTTTTATCGCCCTGATGATGTAGGGTTAATTATTGCGGTAACAGTTCCTTGGATACTATGCTGTGCCATTACTAGTGGTTTATTTGCGCATTCTCCTCGAGGTGGCGTTAATACAAGTCTTGCTATAGGGATAGGATATATAATTCCATTATCAATTATTTATCTTGTGTTAGCAGTAGCATTCCCTCTTGGTTCAGCAGCGTTAGATGGCTTATTAGAGGGATTGGCAGATTTACCATTCTTACTTGCTATATTTACGTCAATCTTTGAGGGTTGTCTAGTTGGGGCTGTTTTTGGAGCATTTATTGGGAGTTTGAAATATAAACCAGGAGGAGCTAAAGCAAAACAAAAGATTAGAAAGGCAAAAGGTGAGGAAGAAATGCCTGAACCTACTTTGGAGAAATCAGAAGAAATAAAAGTATCCGCTACATATAAAGATGATTTTTGCACTAATTGCGGGGCTAAACTTGCTTCGAGTGATGATTTCTGCACAAACTGCGGAATGAAAAGAAAGTAATTAATTATCTTTTTTATAAATTTATTTTATTTAATACTAAATTTGAATCCGCAAAAATTATTTAAGTAACTAAGATATTTTAATTTCCTAAAAACATAGATTAATTATTAAGTTATATTAATTATATTAATAATGAAAATTCAAATGATAAGATGATATTATGTCAAGAGAGATAAAAGGGATTTTATTTAGCCGATTACTTGTTTTAGTCTCTATTGTTCTTATCCCAATCATTACATTTTTAATCTATATTTTCGCTGATTTTAAATTATGGTTTGCTAAAGATAATGAAGACTTAACGCTCTTGATAATAAATATTTTATGTCCTTTAGTTTTTAGTATTTCTTGGTTATTTTTTCTTATATTATTCGCTAATAGATTTGCTGAGACAATTGAATCTACCGATAGAGTGGTTGGAGTGATTCCGCTGCGGTTGAAGTTATTTTATGGATTAAACGCTCTTTATATACTTCTTATTTTTGTATTTCCGTTAATTACCCCTGTTATTTCAATCTTAACCTTTGCTTCTTTTGGATGGCGTTTAACAACTATGAGAAAGGAACGTTGGGAGGAGGATACTAAGGTTTCGTTACTGACTAAAATTATAATGATTCTAGCTTCAATACTCCCCATTTTCTGTGCGGTCGTGATATTACCAGAATATATAAAATTATCAATATTTCTATGGAGTGATATTTGGGTACCTTTACTTGATATTATTTACATTATTTCTTATTGTTTATGTACTGCTTTAGCAATTGGTTCCTTGTTTATTTTATTTGCTAATGCAGGAATAAGTGAATATGAGCAGATATTTGAGGATACAACAAGAAAAAGATTTGTGTACATTAAGATATTTGAAATTGTTTTATTTGGATTCTTTTTAGTGCTGGCTTTATATGATTTTTATGAGGTGTATGACTTCGAGGTGGTGAATTTATTCTATAATGCTGGATTTGTAATTGTACTTATCGTATCAATCGTTAATTACATTAGTGGAAAGCAGAAAACTAGTAAATTTCAGGGACATCTAGCAGGATATATTTTGGCAGCAATTTTTATGGGTTCTAATTTAATATTCATTTCTGAAACAGAATTTTCAGATTTTATGAGAACCACAAGTCTACTCATATCTGGAATACTGTTTATTTTAGTGTTTCTCTATACATTCATCCATTTAGAGGAACCTGAACTAACATAAACTCAATTTTTTTTTAATTGAATATTATATCTAAGTTTATCCAATCATATTTAGGTCAACTAGTTACACCTAATTTTATACTAAATTGAACAAATTTTACATATTATTTACATAAAGACGAAGAAGTTTATAGAAATATTCCTTCTATTAAATAATTTACCAAATAGCAAAAGTAGCTTAAAGAAGTATTAATACTTGTAGAATTCTTTAACTAATTTAAAATTTCTACTAGATTAGAATCTAAATTATTAAAAAGCTAGATTTTATTTATTATTTTAAGATTAAAATTAAATTTATTAAAAAAATTAGGGTTAGGAAATTATGACAAAATTAAATACAAAAACCTTAATGATTCTTTCTTTATTTATTACTTCCATGATGGCTATGCCAATAATGGCAACTGGAAAAGAAGTAGATAGTTCATTTTATTTGGACCAAATAGGAGATAGTAGGGATTTTGTTGATAGCTTTCAGGGAGGATTCGGAAACATTTTTGGAGGATTAGGTTATGCTGGAAGCTTGTTAGGATATTTATTTTTAAATTTGTTTGAACAAGCATATAAGGATTTTGATGCTAGAGAGATGCTACCGGGAGTTTATGTTTTTAGTGTATTCAATGAAACGACCACTCCCGTAAAAACTAATGATTATGGAGCTGGTGATGTTGAATACTATATACTACCAACAGATTATAAATTAGCTGCAGGGCTTCCAATAGATTCAACAGTTTATTGTGAAGTAGTAAAGAGTGGTTCTTATCAGTATAATATGACTGTTGGGGCAGGAGTTACATTCATAATATGGGATAACGATGAATCCTTCATTAAAGCAGTTAAAAAGTTAATTAGTTTTTTCAAAGAACTAGAAAAAGTTGGAGGAGATGAGATTCCAGAAGAGCTTGTTAGAGAAGGAGTAGAATTAATTGTTTGGTTTTTAATCCATATAAATGACATCTTCACCGGTGATGAACTTTTTTTATTGAATCCGATTACTTGGCA
>JBHLNY010000012.1:0-17004 GCA_048941065.1 Promethearchaeota archaeon | reverse complement strand
GATATTGAATTTTACTTATTTACGCATCATTTAAATGGTGCTTTTCTCTATAACGATTTCACAGGTGATGGTGAGATTAGTGTGAACTATACAGAAACAATTGTTGATACTCCGGAGGGACCTAAATTAGTAGAATACCCAGAGAGTTCTGAACTCAGTCACAGATTAATACTAAGAAATGTTGATAATTACAATTTTATGCTTCCAATTAGGAATTCTGATAATACCATCTCATGGGGATTAAATTTACAGGATGTTAATATCTCTGCAGTTCCTGCTGGAGTTGATTTAGACTCTTATCTAGCAGCACCTCAAGAAAATTTAGATTATGTTTACTTCGGATTTACTTTTGATCCTGAAAAGAACGTAAAAGGCGCAGATGCTGTAGGAAAAGTTAAATTAGACCAATATTTTGCTCCTTGGAACAATAATACTGATCCCTATGCTAATGCTATTATTGATAATTTAGATATGGCAATAATTTATGTATCAACTATTTTACATTTCCACTTAAACGTTGCAACATCTGGGGTAGATCCCAAGCCTCCTGAGGCAAAATTAGATAATTTTTATGATGAAGATCTGAATGATGACGATTATGTTAAGGAATCCCATGAATTAAAGGTTGGAAATTACCTTGGTGGCTCAGAACCCCTAGATTTCGTTGATATTGCAGGCCCATTTTATGAATATGGTAATGCGACTAAGACAGATATAGCTAATGCAAGTACTGCTATTATCCCTCTTGCTGTATGGACTGGAGAAATGGAAAGACATGATACTTTTGTACCACCTAGTGAAACTGATGTACAACCTTTTGCTACTGATATTAGAGTTAATATTAATTTCACGGTAGTAGCTTACGCTGTCTGCTATCCTAAATTTGAAAATGGAAATGGTATTTGGCACGATCCTACCTTCAGTGTTTATATGGTTTTTCAATCTCCAGAATTTTGGGCTTTAATTGTCCTAATTGCTGGTGTAGGATTAGTAGGTGTAGCTACCATCCTAATAAAGAGAAGAAAGGATATAAGATTTTAAAATAACAAATAATTTTTTTTTTTTTAATTTCTTCTTATTTTACTTTTTTTAGATTCTTATTCTACAAAGCTTTAAATTTTTCTATATCTAAATGATATAAAGAGAAAAAAATTTTATATGTATCAATGGGAAGAAGAAATGCCAATTAATTTAAAGGATATGTATCAAGTAGATGAAAACAAGAGATGGTTCAAAAAATGGTGGCCTAAAGGGGTACCTTTTAATACAAGTTTCGAAGAAAAGACAACAAATCAGTTTTTAGATGAACAAGTGGCGAAACATTCTAATGAATATTTCATTTGGTTTTTAGATTCATGGATTACTTATAAACAATTTCAAGAGTATGTAAAATCATTTGCTACAGCCTTAACAGATTTAGGCATCAAAAAAGGGGATGTTGTTGTAATGCACTTACCTAACTGTCCCCAATATATAGTAGGATATTATGCTATTACTAGGATTGGAGCTATTGCGAGTGGAATTAATCCTACTTACCAACCTATGGAAATATTGCATCAACTTGACATTATTAAGCCTAAAATGTTAATTGTATTAGATTCTTTATATAAATCATATATTAAACCAATTATTGAAGAATCAAGTTTAGAATCCGTAGTATATACAAATTTAGCTGATCTTACAGATATTATTAGCGTAAGAAAGATTGTTGGTAAGTTTGTAAAGAAGATTCCTTCAGGGAAAGTGGATTATCCTAATTCATATCGATTTAAAGATCTTCTAAAAACAAAACCAAAGGTTCCAGAAGTAGAGTTTAATGTTAAAACTCATCCTGCAACTTATATTATGACCGGTGGAACTACAGGGTTACCAAAAGCAGCAGTATTAACCCATTTTAATGTAGTTTCTAATGCTATTCAATGTAAATTGTGGTTAGGTGGTGAAAGACCATATATTGGAAACATTGGTATCCTTCCGTTATTTCACAGTTTTGCTCATACTGTTGTTATGAATACAACTATAGCAATTGGAGGTTGGATCATGCTCTTTAGAAACCCTCCCTCGCAAACAGAATTGTGTGAGGTTATTGAAAAATTACCTTGTAAAGAAGGATTAATATATGCAGGTACAGAGCTATTGTTTAGAAGGTTAGCAGAACTTAAAAACCTAAAAAGAAGATATCCAGGAGTTATGGGAAAGTTAATTTTGTGTGTCTCAAGTGCAGGTCCATTGCACAAACCTGTCCATGACGCATTTATTGAAAATACAGGTGGTAGAATTGTTGAAGGTTATGGATTATCAGAAGCTAGCCCTGCTGTAAGTGCAGGAAATTTATTTGGAGAAAGTCCAGTTGGAAGTATCGGTATGCCATTTCCAGGAACGGAATGGGGAATTTGGCCTACAGAAAATTCCAATTTAGGTCCTATATGTTTAGGAAATCCAGATGATAAAAATTTTGGGATTGAACATACTGGAGAAATATGTATTGCGGGTCCACAGGTCATGTTAGAATATTTGAATAAACCAGATGAAACTGCAGAAACAATTTTAGAATACAAGGATAAATTATGGTTGCTGACAGGGGATATAGGTTTCATGAATGAAGATGGTACGATGGTTATTAGAGATCGAAAGAAACAGCTTATTAAATATAAAGGTTATTCCGTATTTCCTTTAGAAGTAGAAGAACTCCTCATGAAACATCCAGATATTACTGAAGCGGCAGTAGCAGGGTTACCACATGCGGAATATGGAGAAATTATAAAAGCGTGGGTTTCCATAAAAGAAGATTGTGATTTATCACCTCAAACTATCAAAGAGTGGGCAACTGAAAATATGGCACCCTATAAAGTGCCTTATTCAATTGCTATTATTGGAGAATTACCTAAAGATCTTGTAGGAAAAGTTCTACGTCGAGAACTTCAAATTAAAGATCCACTTTATATTGAAAAGTACGGAGATTCTTAATCCAATTTTATAGTAAATTATAGCATTTTATAGCAACCTAAAAGAGTATTATTTTACCATTGTCGATATTTCTTGTTTGAATTAAGCAAAATAAGAAGGGAAATGAGTTTGATTTATTATATTTCAAAATATTCCAAAATATCAAAAAATAATAAATAATTTTAAAAATTCTATTGCAATAGAATAATAATTAATAAAAAGATAAGTTTTTTTTAATAAAGTAAGAAATAAAACTTAACGAGACAAAATATTTTGTCAGAAAAAATAGAAGCAGAAAAACTTGAAATAGAGGCTGCGAAACTAGAAGGTGAAAAAATTACAGATGATGAGCTCTTAATAATTGATAAAGTAATACATGATTATGCTCCAGAAATAGCACATATTTATAATATTAGAGAAGATGAATCAGAAGAACAACAAATCAAGACAGGGCGCCTTCACGAAAACCGTATTTTAGGCATTATTTTAAAATTCTACTTAGAAGGTAGAAAAAAAATTACAACGGCAGAAGTTGAACAAGAATATAAAAGATATTATAAAGATATTGCTCGTTCTACTATCTCTACTTATTTGAATATGTTAAAGAAAGAATCTACATTGTATAAAGAACGAGATGGGAGAGTAGTATATTATATTTTTTATGAAGATCCACCAAAAAATATTAAACCCTTCTGGTTTACTAGAATTTTTTGTATTGTTCCGGCGTATTTTGATAGAGCAATCTATTTTTCAAAGTTATATCAAAAATCTGAACTTTATAGTAGGGAATACATTGAAAAAAACAGACATATAGATGAACAAACGTTAATTACGAACTTCAAATTTCTGACAGGATTAATTATTTTGAACATTTTAAAAAATAGAAGTTCAAAATGTGTATATTGTCAATTTAGTAATCGTGAAATTTATAACATTTTACAAGAGGCAATATCGATAGCGATTAAAGATAGATCTGATGTTTTACCTGAAGATTTGTTAAATGTTTTAATTAAAGATTACTCAGAAATCCCTATATTTCAAGGAATTAATATTGAAAGTAAGCAAATAGAAAAGTCTATATTTGAAAATCTCTTTGAATTTGCTGATAATTATAAAAAAGATTTAGAATTTCAGATTATGGTATCAAGTAGAAGACAAGATTTAAGATTGAAACAAAAAGAAATTATAGAACAGCAATAATTTTTTTTTTTTTGTAGATAACAAAGTTAACAATTTATTTTTCCTTGTTTATAAGAAAAGATTTTTAGAATTCTTTTAGGAATTAAAGTAAATTAGATCTTTGCATCATTAATTGCGTTAAAGCTATGAATGTTTCTTCTACATTTTCTCCCGTTTTTGAACTGCACTCTATAAAACCATCTACTCCTCTTGATTTCGAAATATTAATTCCTTCTTCTCCAGAGACTTCACGATCATCGACTAGATCTGCCTTTCCACCAACTACAATAACAGGAAATTGATCTTCTGCTCTAATTTCTTTTTTAACAACCACTAACCAATCATCTATGTGAGCTAAACTCGAATAATTAGTGATATCATACATAAAAAGAGCCCCATTTGCGCCTCTAACATAAGTTGGCAAAAGGAACCTAAATCTTTCTTCTCCCCCAAAATCCCAGATTTGTAATTTAACTTTTTTCTCATTAATTTCTAGACTTTTTACTTCGAAATCCACTCCGATGGTCATCTTAGAATCGGATTTAAATAAATTAGTAAGGAACCTCTGGGTTAATGTGGTTTTCCCCGTTCCCGCATCTCCGAATATTACTACCTTATAGGTTGCATCGTACATTAATTTTCTCTTCCGAATCTTTATTTTCGATAAATTTTAGACTTTAGAGGGTTTAATTTTAATTTATTTTTTAATTTGTTAGGTTTTATTATTTTTGTTTTTATTTTATAGGGATTTATGTTCTAAAAGATAGTCTCTCTTTTAAGATTTCTATGTTTATTATGTAATTTATATATATAAATGTTTTAAAGCATTATAAATAAAATATCGAATTATAATTTATAATTTTAATGTATTAATTTTAATACTTATATTCTAAGTAAAACCCATCTACTATTTACAATTCAGTATATACCTTAATTAATCTTTTTTTTTGTAACTTATATAAAATTAAATCAAAAAGAAAATTATGATGATATTACTGAAACTGTAACTGCAGCATTACATAAAATTATTTTATCGGATGTATCCCCTAATTCTTTTATCATCACTCCTTTAGCTACTAAACCGCCTTTTACAACTTCAATAGATTTTTCACCAAATGGAATAGCCTTCAAAATTTTCTTTTTATCAATATTTTCTGGATATGGAGCACCAATCTTTACATAGACTTTCATATTCAATAGATCTTTTGGCTCTTTTAATCCACAGATCTCACTTAATCCAACTAAGCAATTATTAGAAATTGCATTCTTAACTGCTTTAATTGCAGCATTCGTACAATCATCATTATGTCCATGTTGATCACATCCAAATCCTAGTTGCGTTATAAAATTCTTTTCACTAGCCAAATTCGCATCACTTCTAACTGATAACCTTTAAATAAATAATTATTTTAGTAAGAATGATCAAATAAAATTATTAATATAATATTATGTATTAGGCTATTTTTAAAACGATAGAGTAATAAGATCATGGGGAAAGAAAAGAAAAATTCTTATGAAATCGATGAGAAAGTTTACCAACGCTTTGAGCAGAAAAATAATATGATTTATCGCCGTTTATGGGATAAGTCTTTACCAACCTATGGTCAAATGTTTTTTACTAACATCCAAAAGCATATTGATTCTAAAAAGGAAGGTTATTCGCGGATTGATTTTGATCTTGTTAAAGCAGGCTGGACAGTTTATGAAAAATTTCCATTTGCATTTGCTTGGAAAAGAAAGGATCATTTTATAGGAGATTATGGGATTGAATGGACGAAACCCAAATTTAGGGTTGATAATCCTGATGATTTTACTAAAATAATAAAAAAGACAGCAAAAATTTATGGCGCATCGTTGGTAGGAATTGCCGATGTTGATGAGAGATGGATTTACAAGACAGGTTTTATCAGACCAGAAAATAAAAGTGAAGAAGATTCTAAAGGGAAAGTAAGGGATGGTGTACAAAGTGTTTCTATTCTTGAAAAATCAATTAATTTACCAGAGGGGATAAATAAAGCTATTGTAATGGCAATTGAAATGGATAAAGATGCTATATCAACGGCTCCTGCTCAACCTGCTGCTGCTGCTGCCGCTGTAGCATACTCCAAAATGGCTTTTACAATAGCATGTGTAGGGGAATTTATAAGGAATTTAGGATATAGAGCAATACAATGTGGAAATGATACTGCATTAAGTATCCCTCTAGCAATTGATGCAGGATTAGGCGCATTAGGGAGATTAGGGCTTTTAATAACTCCAGAATTTGGAGCCAGGGTAAGAATTTGTAAAGTGTTTACAGATATGCCATTAAGATCTGATAAACCAAATTTAGAATTTATAAAAATAGTAGAAGGAATCTGTAAGAATTGTTATAAATGCGCAGAAATTTGTGAAACCAATGCAATTACAAAAGATAAAGAACCTAAAATGAGAAGTGATTCTATAAGTAACAATTCTGGGATAAGAAAATATTATATCAACCCAGAAAAATGCTTTGAATTTTGGGTTGAGAATAGTAGTGATTGTGGAGCTTGTATTGCAGTTTGCCCCTTTTCAAAGATTATAAATTTTTTAACTCCTAATGAGTTCTGGAAATTGATATAATACTTTAATCTAAAATTTTATTTAGCGAGGGATTATAAAATAGAATTATAATATTTTAAGGTGATTTTTATGGATATTATTAAAGTAGCTATAATTGGTTCAGGATCTATTGCCGAACATCATTTATATTCATTTAATTTACTTCCTAATTTGGTGATAGCTGGAATAAGTTCGAGAAACGAAAATACGGCAAAAAAACTATTAAAGAAAATGAATCTTGCTGAAGATTTATATATGGATTATGATCATTTGCTAAAATCAGATTGTGATGCTGTTTCTGTTTGTTTACCAAATTATTTACATAAGGATGTATCTATTGATTTATTGAATTCAGGTAAACATGTACTAGTAGAAAAACCACTAGCCAATACGATGGTAGAAAGTAATGAAATGCTAGATGCAGCAAAAGCAGCAGATAAAGAAATATTTTATTGTGAGAATAATATGTATGCTCCCGCTTTTAATAAAGCAAAAGAAATTATTGATGAAGGAGCACTTGGACAGATTTATATGGGTCGTGGTAAAGAACAACACTCTGGACCCCATTCTGCTTGGTTTTATAAAAAGGATAAAGCGGGAGGTGGTGCTTTAATAGATCTGGGAATTCATGATCTTGCTTGTTTAACTTGGTTCCTTGATTGTGATGTAATTGAAGTATTTTGTCAAATAAAAACAATTCTCCCAAATAGAGGAGATTTTGGTAAATGTGAAGTTGAAGACAATGCTGTTGGTATATTATATTTTGAAAATGGTGCAGAAATCATAATTGAAGAGTCTTGGACAGCACCAGGGGGATATGATATACGTTATGAACTCTATGGAACAAAAGGGCAAATCAAAGTAGCACCAACTTTTAGTAATTTAGTAAGTGTTTATAGTGAGGGGGGATATGAGTATGCTGTAGAAAAGGCAGGAACAACTAAAGGTTGGACTTTTCCTGTTCCAGATGAATCATATAGTTTTGGGTATCCACAAGAGATAAAACATTTTATGAATTGCATTATAGAAAATAAAAAACCATTAACAGATGGAGAGTTTGGTCAAAAAATCTTAAATATAGTAGAAACTATGTATAGAAGTGCTGAAACTCAAAAAATTGAAGAAATTATTTTTTAAAATTGAAAATATTAAAATAAAATCTTATTTTTAAGCAATTAGGGGATATTTTTGTTACAAGTTAGCCATGATGTCATTCGAATTTTTGATTTAGATTATCTTATTTTTGATTTAATTCTTTGTTTTGCTTATCTAAGTATTTTAATTTTAAAAAGAAAAAGAATTCCAATTCTCGTTGGATTAGTGTGTGGATTATTATTTTTAATTATAGATGGAGTTATTTGGTGGAATGCAGGGATAAGGGAGATCTATCCAACTGATATGAAAATTGCAGTAGACTTTATGATGGATTTTAGTTACGGCTTATTAGCTTTTAGCTGGGTAATGATTATGTTTGAGAGAAAAGGTATAAAGGAAGTTTTGCAATGGACCAGCTTGTTATATGGTGGGTGGTTTTTAATAGCCATTCTATCACAAATGCTGCCTATAAATGATTTAGAAATTATGACTATCAGGCACATGAAACATCTTAGAGTTGTGGAAATTTTAACTGTAGTTTTTGGATACTTGTTACTACTTTTCTTAAGGTATAATTACAAAACTATACTTTTCGTATTTTGGGTTGGAACAATGCTTTCATTCATGATGGAATCTTACTTGCTTTTTACAAATATTAGACCAAGTGGATATGAATTATTATTATACGATTCACTTATTTTGACCAATCAAGGTATTCCCTACTTATTTGTTATTTTTGATAAAATTATACCAAAATTAAGAGATATTATTTTAAAGAGATTTAAATTGAGAGAAGAAGTAATCGAAGCTACTACTTTGGAATAACCATATATTTTAATCTTAATGCTTTTTTTTAAGATTTATTTTCTTGGATGTAAGGATCAAAAATTTTATGAGCTACTTTAGATATATTTAATAAAATAGATAAAAGTTACAATCAACTTACTAATTTAACATTTTTAGAATTATCCCTTTTTGAAAATGAAAATTATTGATAAGAAAACTATCGCTGAGATTTTAGATAAATATATTTCGGGTCTAAATGAAGAACAAATTGAAGCTTTAATAGAGATACCTCCCTCAGAGATTGATTTTATATTTGCATTTCCCTGTTTTAAGATTGCAGAAATAGAAAAAAAAGCACCTAATTTAATTGCAGAAGATTTAAGAAGTAAGGTTAAGTCAATTGAATTCTTAGAGAAAGTTGATGTAGTAGGTCCTTATTTGAACTTTAAAGTAAAGCCAAAATTTATTCTGGAAAATATTTTTAGATATAAAGACGATTATGGAAGAATTCGAGATGTAACTAAAAAAGATTCTAAAAAAAAAAAGTTAAGAATTGTCATCGAATATCCATCTCCAAACACTAATAAACCCCTCCATTTTGGTCACATAAGAAATATGTTACTTGGGAAAACCCTTTCAAACTTACTTCAATATAAGGGACATAACGTATTCCAAGTTAACTTAAATAATGATCGTGGTATTCATATTTGTAGAAGTATGCTTGCATATAAAAAGTGGGGGAAAAATAAGGAACCAGATAAAAAAAGCGATCATTATGTTGGAGATTTTTATGTAAAATTTACTGAAATGGCTAAAGAAAATAATAAACTAGTTGAAGAATCTTATGAACTGTTAAAATTATGGGAAGCTAAAGATGAAGATACTTATGCATTATGGAATAAAATGAATAAATGGGCTGTAGAGGGGCATGAAGTAACTTATAAGAAGTTAGGAATTTCATTTGATAAAATTTATTTCGAATCTGATTTATATCTGAAAGGAAAAGAAAAAATCATGGAAGGAATAAACCATGGCATCTTTGAAAAAACAGAAGATGGGGCCGTTATAGCAAGATTAAAGGATAAGTACAATCTTGAAGATAAAATATTGATTAGAAGTGATGGCACTTCAATTTACATAACTCAAGATATCTATTTAGCATATAAGAAGGATGAGGATTTTAATTATGACAAATCTATTTATGTTGTTGGCGATGAACAAATTCAGCATTTCAAATGGCTATTTGCTATTTTGGACATGTTAGGTTTCAAAAAAGAGAATTACCACTTATCATATGGTATGATTAGTCTACCTAGTGGTAAAATGAAGAGTAGGGAAGGAACTGTTGTTGATGCAGATGATATTATTGAAGAAACGGTAAATCTTGCTTTTAAGGAGGTTAATAAAAGATACCCCAATATTTCTGACTCTGAAAAAGCAAGAAGGGCGGAGATTATAGGTTTAGCTGGACTTAAGTTCTTCATTTTAAAATATAGTCCTGCAAAAGGTTTTGTTTTTAATCCACAAGAAAGTATTTCATTTGAAGGAGAAACTGGTCCTTATATACAGTATTGTTATGCGAGAATCCAATCAATAATTTCAAAATCTGGGATGAAGATTAGTACTAATGTTAATTGGGATTTATTAAATCATGAAAAAGAAGAGTTTTTAATAAAACAACTGACTTATTTCCCTGAAATTGTAGATTCAATAGAAAAGAGTTATAATATTAATTTAATTCCACAATATCTTCTAACTTTATGCCAAATTTTTAATTCTTTTTATAGCTTTTGCCCTGTTATCTCAGATAATAAAGATTTAGAGAAAGCGAGATTATTATTAATAAAGTGTGTACAAATCGTAATAAAAATTGGTTTAGATCTTATGGGAATTGAAACCCTCGATAAAATGTAAAATTTAAATTAAAAATAACGAACTATCATGAAATTTTTCGATTTCGGAGATTCAATAGATAAACAGACCGAATTTGTTATTTTTGGGATACCTTGGGACTATCTAACCTCAATCGAAGCACCGAATTCAGCTATAGCTCCTAAAAGAATACGTGAAGTTACTGAGAATTTAGCCCTTACGTCTGAAATGGGCTTAAAAATTCCTAATTTAAACATCGTCGATATTGGAGATGTTAATATTGAACCTAAAAACGTAGAGAAAAATCTTAAGGAAATTGAAAATTTTGTTAAAAAGATCTTTGATGAGAAAAAGGATATTATTCTTGTTATGATTGGAGGAGATCACTTCTGTTCTTACCCCGTAGTTAAAGTAATCGGGAACAGTTTTGAGAATAAAGATAAATTTGGAGTTTTAATATTTGATTCTCACTTAGATCTTTACGAAGAGTGGGATAAAGGAGTTTACTCACATGCTACAGTCTCTCATCGAATTTATGATATGGAATTCATTAATAATACAAATCTACTAATCGTAGGAACCCGAGATATTGATATTCCTGAGTTAGATATAGCTAAGAAAGAAAAAATTTCATATTTAGATGCCTATAAATTATCTGAAATGGGATTAAATAAATATATTAAGAAAATTATTGAATTCTTTGATAAATTTGGTATTAGTGATCTCTATATCTCCATCGATATTGATGCTTTAGACCCTTCTATTGCACCTGGTACAGGTTTTGCCATCCCTGGAGGATTATCTTATCGTGAAATTTGGTTGATCCTAAAAGAATTAACTAAAAATTTTAATATTAGAGCTTTTGACTTAGTTGAGGTGGCTCCAAATTTGGACAACGTTAATAATATAACATGCAATTTAGCAGCAAAACTAATTATAGAATTTATATCATTTATAGCTGAAAAAAATAATAGGATTTAAATAATGGATAGAGATTTTATAGAAAAATTGAAGAATGTAAATCAATTTAAAATAACGGAAGATACAAATATAACCAGTCTTATCGATTCTTTTAAAGATACTGGATTTAATGCTAAAAGATTGGCATTAGCTTGTCATATCTATAAAGAGATGGTCGATGATAAAGAATGTACTAAATTTTTTGGCTTAGCTGGTGCTATGGTTCCTGCTGGAATGCAAGGAATTATCTATGATTTTATTAAAGAGGGATTTATTGATGTGTTAGTTACAACTGGAGCAAATTTGACTCATGATCTTGCTGAATGCTTGGGTTTTCATCATTTACAAGGTGAAATTAACTCTGAGGAGATAGATGATGCTAATTTACTCCGCGAAGAGATGAATAGGATTTATGATGTTTTCTTACCAAATAAAGTCTATGAGGGTATAGAAGATTTCGTATCTCAATTACAAATTCCGAGCAATAATATGCCAGTAAGTGCGTTTTTTAGATTTTTAGGAGAACAATTACCCAAAGATTCAAATTCAATTTTAAAAATCTGTGCAGATAAAGGTGTCAAGATCTTTTGTCCCGCTTTTACTGATTCTGGATTAGCAATGCAAATAGGCTTTCATCATCAAAATTTGAATTTAAATCACTTCAAAGACATGCTTGAAATGGTTAACATTGCCTGGAATGCAAAGAAAGCAGGAGTTTGTATTATAGGAGGTGGAGTTCCAAAAAATTTTATAATGCAATCATTACAATTTTGCCCGAATTCAGCTGTTTATGCAATTCAAATAACGATGGATAGACCAGAACCAGGTGGGTTAAGTGGTGCGACATTAAGAGAAGCAATATCTTGGGGGAAAGTTAATGAAAAGGCAAAATATGCTACACTCATATCAGATGCGACAATTGTCTTACCATTAATATTATGGTTTTTAAAAAAGTCAAAAATTAAAAAATAAATTGTTAAACAATTGAAATTAAAGATAGAGCCCTTAAAATATTCCTTTTAATTTTTGATCAATAGTTTGGGTATCAGTTCCAAAAATATGATCGAGGTTTTGCTTAAAATCCTTAAATTGAGAAACTTCTGATAGATTTTTGCCAGCACTAAGTGATTTAAACTCTTTTGAGACTTTATATAAGGATGGCTGTACTATCTTATGAATATACTTATCAATCTTTTTTTCTTTATCCAATATGGCGTAGGAAATTAGAAGTTCAGGTTCATTACTATCATCAGCCATAATATTATCCTCAATAAAGACAATAATATATTTTTTTCCTTCAAAATATTCAACTAAACCTTGTGAAAAAGCTGATTCTGCAAAGTTTAAGATAGCAGTTAATAAGCCACTTCTTAAGTCTGCATCTATTTTTCCAAGACTTGTTTTATGATAACTTTTCTTTACTACAGTAAATCCTCTGAACAATACTCCTGCTTCTCGGATAACCATATTAAGATTCAATTCTTTTAATTATTTTAACTATTAGAATAATTTCCTAAAAGTATTTTGTTTAATATTTTAAATATAGGAATACAATTTAATAAACTCTTTCCTCATTGAAAAGATTTGTAGTTTCATTATATATCTCCCTACTAAAAATTATTTTACATTGTTAACAATTCTGTACCCAATTTGTTTAACTGTTTAAAAGGTTAAACAAAAAGAATTATTATATTTTGCATCTTTCTAAACAATATGATTAGTAAAGAAAAAATTCAATTATGTGCTGAAAATATCGCTAAATATATAAACATTAAAAGAGAAGGCGAGTGCATTCTTATTAATGGAGGCTTATATTCTCATGAACTATTAGAAGAAATAGGTTTAAGTGTTCTTAGAAAAGGAGGGATTCCACATATTACATCTGTATCTGATTATTTTGATGAATCAAGGTTCACTGATGAAAAGATAAAAGTAGAGACATTAGCAAAAACAAGAAAACACTATTTGGAAATGATAAAAAATATCGATGCTTACATTGTAGTTGAGCCCCTTGAGGATCCATCTATTCGAACTCAAGTGCCAAAAGAAAAATTAGGGGCATTTAAAAAATCAATTGCTGCGGAAAGAAATGTACTTTATGGATTTAAGAAAGAATATGCTCCTGGGAAGAAATGGTGTTATGCCGCATGGCCATCTAAAAAAGCAGCAGATTTCTATAATATCGATTATGAATTATATGAACATTTTATCGTTGATGGTATGAGTATTTCTTCAGAAAAATTACAAAATATTGTTAAAAATTTAGGAGATAAGTTCGAAAATGCTAAAAAAGTGCATGTAAATGACGATAATGGAACAAATTTTTGGGTTTCAATAGAAGATCGAGCAAGAATCCTTGATAATGGAATTCTTTCAGATGAACAGATCGCTTTAGGGGATTTGGGAGGTAATTTACCCGCAGGTGAAGTCTTTTTCCCCCCTCACGAAAAACAAGGAGAGGGAAAATTATTTATTCCTCTAGCAAAGGAAAGATATACTCACACAATTTTAAAGAATGTCGAATTAGTTTTTAAGGAAGGAAAACTATTAATCGATAAAGTCTCTGCAGAAACAAACTTAAATGTTTTAATTGATGCATTTAAACAAGGAGAAGAAATTGACAAAAAAAATAATGTACCAGAGATTAGGACTTATAATGTTGCTGAACTTGGTATAGGGTGTAACCCAATAATTACAAAACCAATTGGATATATTCTTACTGATGAAAAAATAAATGGGAGTGTACATCTTGCATTCGGATTTAATATATCGTTTGGAGGGACTTCTGTCTCTCAAATACACTGGGATTTTATAACTGCTCCTAAAGAAAATATTAAAGTAGAATATAAAGATGGTTCTAAGAAATTAGTTATGGAAAATGGTAAATTAACCGAAGAATAGATAAAAAGTTTTACTTTTTCTGACTTTTTTTTATTAGTTTAGATATTAATAATTTCTAGGAATTGAATTATTTTTTCTAAGACCTTTTGCTTAAAAGTTATACGGTCTGTTTTAAAATTGTATTTATTTACGATTGTTTCATTCTTTGTAGCAAACCCTATAAAAACTAACCCTACTGGCTTTTCTGGAGTACCTCCTGTTGGTCCTGCAATCCCACTAACTCCAATTCCGATATCTACTTTTGAGTTTATTTTTATATTTTCAGCTAATTGTTTGACAACGACACTAGAAACCGAGCCATACTTTTCAATAGATTTAGGAGTTATATCCACTAATTCTATTTTTGATTGATTGCTATAGCAAACAATACCTCTTTCAAATACATTTGAAGCTCCTGATATATTAGTAAACATATTCGAAATATACCCTCCCGTACATGATTCAGCAATCGCAATTCGGATATGGTTTCTTGTGAAATTTCTAATAATCTTCTCGATCCTTTCTAAAATATCCAATATTCATCATAACCTTTGTATTTCAAGTTTTTTACCACATGACATTAAACCCCACATGAGAAAGATAAGAAGTCCTAATAAAAGAGGTAAAAATATAACTATAAGAGGTAGAATTATTGTAAAGATGAGAATAACAAATAATCCAAATGTTTTAATACTAAATTTTGGTCTTGATGGAAATATTTTCATTTTACAACTTTCACAGAACTTCATATCGTCTAATGTTGACTCATATCTCTCAATGTAAAACATTTAAAACAATTTATTATTATTATAAAAAATATCATAAATATAAATTAATAACAAATAAAAATAAATAATAAAATAATATCTTATACTTTTGAATTTTTAAAGCATTAGTATACAATTTATTCGGAAAAAAATCATACAGAGTGAATTAAATGAAGAATAATGAAGCTAAAAAAGGATTTGTATTTAAGATTACCGTGATCGGAGACGGTGCAGTAGGAAAAACTTCATTAATCAAAAAATATACTCAAGGTAGCTTTCAAAAAGATTATATTAAAACATTAGGAGCGCAATTTTCTAAATATGACGAGGAAATTGAAGGAGATAATTGCAAATTATTCTTCTGGGATATAGCGGGCCAAGACGAGTTCAATTTTATGCGTCCTACTTTTTATAAAGGGAGTAAAGCAGCAATTATAGTATTCTCGCATACTGATAAACCAAGTTTTGAACATATTCCAGAATGGCATGATGATATTATAAAATATTGTGGTGATCTTCCAATTGTTTTATTTGGAAATAAAATTGATCTAATAAAAGAAGAAGATCTAGATGATGAGAAGGCGAAAGAATTAGTAAACGATAGAAATTTTCTTGGATATTATAGAACCAGTGCTAAAACTGGAAGTGGAGTGTATCAAGCATTTCAAGCTATAATAAAAGAATTATATTATAGATTTAAAGAAGACTAATAAAATGTCTGAAGATTTAGAGCAAAATTATCCTAAGATTCTATTTTTTTCATCGAATCATTGTGCTCCTTGTAAACCAGTTGAAGAAATGTTGAAGAAAATAAATATTTCATTGTTTGGAAAGAAATTAAAAATAGATAAAATTTTAATTGATCTTGAAGAAAATCGAGAATTTACCCTAGAATATCGAATCACGTCTGTGCCAACATTGGTAATAGCAGATAAAAAATTATCTGTAAACATTCAAGAAGAAGATATAATTGACGCAATATTGTATGCGTTTATAGCATCTGTAAAAATATAATTATATAATAAAAAAATAATTTTAAAAAAGATTTGAATATAGAAAGGAATAAAATATTAAGTGAAGGTGTATGGATCGACAATTATTATCTAAAATTTTGGCTCAAATGAAAGAGAATTTAAAAGAAGGAAAAAGGATAGGAGATATGAAGGTTGGTGCTTTATTAGCTTTAGGACATCAACTAGAAGCGATTTTTTATTATTTAGGACATGAGTTAGGGACAATTCTAAAAGTTAAACAAATTACTGATGTAAATAAAATTCCTGATGAATTAAAAGAGACAATATCTGAATATAATTTAGGAAGTATTGAAATCACAGATAGTTCAGATGAAATTGTTCAATTAAAATTAAAAGGGCATTCCTCCATTAAAGATTTACTTAATAAAGGGATTAAGACAACTGGTAGTTTTTGTTCTTTCGAAGCGGGACTGCTAGCTGGTGTTGTAGAAAACATGAGTGATCACCATTGTTTCGCTCAAGAATTGGAATGTAGTTTACAATCAGATAAAGGATTCTGTGAGTTTATGATAGTTTTTCAAAAAGAATAAGTTTAATAATTTCAAAATAGTCAATTTTTTAATAAATATTTCAAGTCGAAAATTATTAATAAGTGTAAACTATATTGTGAGTATAAAAAAATAAGTAAGTGTTTTATCTGTGTGACCAACAATGAGTGAACCGAAATATATAATAAAGATTGTTCTTCTGGGAGAGGCTAATGTAGGCAAAACTTCTTTGCTTTACAGGTGGATCGAAAATAAATTTAGAGAAAATTACAAATCAACCTTAGGAGTTAACCTTCTAAAGAAAGACATGCAAATTTCAGGTTATGGTGAAGTTTCTGCTCAGATATGGGATTTAGGAGGACAAGAATCTTTTAGATCTCTTAGAAGATTATATTTAGAAGGAGCTAATGGAGC
>JBHLNY010000213.1:0-6246 GCA_048941065.1 Promethearchaeota archaeon | reverse complement strand
TCAAAAGAAGAGGTAGCAATATGCAACTGTTGCCCATGTTGTTGTCCAAATAGCAGAAATGTGCAAACTGGTGCTGTTGTTAATGCAACTCATTATTTAGCCAAAATTAATTCCGATTTATGTGTAGGATGTGGAACTTGTATAGAAAAGTGTTATAATAATGCTCTATTTCTAAATGATGACAATAAAGCTGAAAGGATCGAGGATTTTTGCATTGGTTGTGGAGTTTGCGCTTATTTTTGTCCAGAAAATGCTATTTCCATGATTGAAGGTCCAAGAATGGTTAAAATGCTCCCCCCACGGAAAAATTAAAATAAAAATTTTTTTATATTTATAATTTCATTTTACAATAGCATATGCGTTTCCAAGAACAACAACTCTCTCTGTTCGGACCTGTATTAAATAACGCCCGTTATCTTTCCAACCTTCCGTTGTTAGAGTTTCTCCAGGATATACTTCGCTTGTAAATCGTGCTTTAAACTCTTTAAAACGTTCACTATCTCCATCACAAGCCCCGGAAATTATAGCACGAGTTGCAAAACCATATGTACATAATCCATGGAGTATTGGTCCTTTAAACCTCCCACTCCTGCCGGCAAATTCAGGATCTATGTGTAAAGGGTTTAAATCTCCATTAAGCCTATACAAGGCAGCTTGATTTTCATTTGTTTTATATGATATACTAAAATCTGGTTCTACCCCTTCTGGAGGATTTAAAGGTTCTGTTTTAGGACCTGGATCTCCTCCAAAGCCTCCACCTTTAAGGTAAAAAAATACCCATTTTGTTTCAAATATCGGTTCACCTCCTGTTTTATGTCCTGAAACGTTCATATGAATAACAGCAGCCTTACCCTTATCAAAAATATTTTCAACTTCAGTTTGACAAATTATTTCATCAGAAGAAGCAAAGGACTTGTATAGCTTAATTGACTGTTCCCCATGAACAAAGTGTGAAAAAGCTATTTTGCCAAGCCTGTTAAGCTGAAGACCAGCTCCTCCCACAATACATGCGTAACTTGGAAAAACTTTTAATCCTCCAGAGAATCCTTCATATAAATACTGTAACTCATCTACTTGAGCCCCAATTCCTAAAGCATAAAGTACAACATCTTTCCAATTATATTTAAAAGTAACCTCTGGAAATTTTTTACCTATAACATCAAGATTTAATCCAGACAATATTTTAACACCTTTAATTAAATAATTTGTTTTCTATAATTTTGAATATTTGTTTAATATTGAATATTTAATTATTTATAATTTCAATTTAGTATTAAAATATTAAATAAATCCACTCCTCTTTAAACCTTCAACAAACCATTCCATTTGTCTTTCTAAAATTCCAATATATCCATACTTAATAATTTTAGACTTGGGTATGAATGTTTCATGAAACTTGAGAGCTAAGTAATTGTATGAAGGATTTTCTTTATACCATTTAATAATTGAGTTTTTTGTAGAGAAATGTAATTCTTCCATATTATTTACTATTTGTTCGAAATCTTCATCTGTCCATACCCCATAATGGGCTAAGGATATTGAATTTAATTCACCTTTCATATTCCTAAGTCTCTGAAATGTCTTTAGTAATTCCGGCTCATGGAAATCAGGTGGTATAAAAGTTGGTTGAAAATAATAAATACTATATTTATCGATAATTGCATCACCAGTGAATATATTCTTATTTTTTTTATCAAATAGTGCTATAGAATCCATAGAATGTCCAAAAAAATTCAGGACTTTTAATTCTAAACCATTTAAATCAATAATTTCATTATCTTTTAAAGGTATAACATCTTTAATTGGTTCCATTTTGGTTGCGAATACTTCATTCATGTTATATGGATTTTCTAAGTTCTCTAATGCATTTTCTGACGCTAAAACTTCAACATTTGTATCCTTCATTAATTTCTGTAATTCATGGACGCCATCTACGTGATCAAAATGAGAGTGTGTAAGAAAAATTTTATGAATGGGATAAATTTTGAATTTTTTCAACTTTTCAATAATTTTTGGTGCCATTGCTTTTTCAGAAGTATCAATCATCAATCTAGTATCATTATTTTCAATAATATAAAGTGATAGATTTCCCTTCGCGCCAAATAAATTTCCATCAATCAACCAAGTATTTTCATTAAACTTTCCTTCTTTATTTATAAAGACCATATTATTCACATTTTCTTAGATTTTAAATTAATAATTATTTGTAATAACATGAAAAAGAAAAAAAAATTGTATTATAAATGATTTTAAGCATTTAGATTTTCAATAATAGTCGCTAATCCTTGTCCTCCTCCCACACAAGCGTTAGCACATCCATATTTTGCTTTTTTGTCTTTTAATATTCTTGCTAATGTCCCCGTAAGTCGAATCACCGTTGAACCTAAAGGATGTCCTATCGCAGTAGAACCTCCCATAACATTAACTTTCTCTTCTGGAATATTGAATTTGTCCATGCAATTTAAAGCAACTATACAAAAAGCTTCATTTATTTCCCAGTAATCAATATCATCTGCCTGTAATCCTGCATATTCTAATGCTTTACGAGTAGCCGGAACTGGTCCTCGTCCCATAACTCTTGGATCTACTGCTGCCCAACCAATTGAGACAATTCGTGCCATTGGTTCTAATCCTCGTTTTCTTGCCTCTTCAGCCTCCATAAGAACTGCGGCTGTAGCACCTGCATTTAAAGGAGAAGAATTTCCTGCTGTTATTACACCTTCCTCCGTTCCTTCTCTTTCAATATAACCCTGTTTCCCACCATTTTTTTCTAAATAGAAGGGGATAGATATTCTACGTAGTCCTGCGACTCCTTCTAAAGTAGATTTTCTAGCTGCCATGTCTCTATCAACCATCATTAGCTCGTCAACATTTCCTTCCACATGGCCTTCTATTGGAATAATTTCTCCCTTAAACCAACCCTCTTCTGTATATTTAACTGTTAAATTATGACTCCTTACTCCAAACTTGTCTAAATCTTCTTTTGTAAATCGTGGCACTTCTTCTTCATATAATCTTTGAGCAGTTTGTAACATATTAGTCGAATTCATTATATCAATATCGGGGTTATAAAATCTGCTTTTCTCGTTAGAAAATCGCTCCCACTCAGGTGCAATTCCAACTCTACGAACTCTTGTCATATGTTCCATTCCAGTCGCTAAAACCCTTTTACTATTTCCAGTCATAATATGCATTATCAATGCATGCATTCCAGCGCCTGCTGAAGCACATTGTTTATCTATCATAAATGAAGACACTTCATTTGGAAATCCTGATAAAAAAAGAGGAATTTTTCCCCCGTAAGTCCAATTTTCTAATACACCAGAAGCAATTCCTATCGATACTTCCTCAATATCTTTTCTAATTATACCTTTGTCCCCTAATTTTCCATCAAAAAACTTTATTAATAAATCCGCAAGTAATTCATCTCCACGAATCTCTCCAAAAACATCCCTTTCAGGCTGTTCTGGTCTGGAGCGCGAAAAAGGTGTGCGAGCGTAATCAATCAACCAAACTTCTTTTAAATTCAATCTATGTTCACTTAATTTTTATGATATTTTTTATTGCAAAAAATTTCATTTGTTTTAAAATTTACCAGGTAAGCAAATCTGAAAAAAAAATTAAAAATTATTTAATCTATAACTTCTGAAATTTTTTTACCCTTGCCAAATATATCATCAGTTTTTTCCATCATAGTTGGAATGTCTATTCCTTGAGGGCATTTATCAAGACAATCACCGCATTGAATGCATAAACTAGCCGCTCCCTCAACTTCTTCTCCTTCTGATTTCCTTCTTTCTAGGTCCTCCGTTGTTTTTACCAATCTATTGTAAAAATAACTTATCCTTGCTCTCCCTCTTTCACCCCAATAATAAATTTCATTTAATAAATAAAAGACAAAAGGAATTGTCACACCATTGGGACATGGCATACAATACCCACATCTGGTGCATGAAACTACTTCATATTTATCAAAAGCTTCTCGTAATTTTGAAATTGTTTCTAATTCTTCATTAGATAGAGTATTAATTCCTGAATTTTCTGCAGATTCTATGTTTTCTATAACTTGTTGCATGGTGCTCATACCACTTAAAACAACTGAGACTTCGGGATGATTCCAAACAAACTGTAAAGCCCAATCTGCCATAGTCCTCTTTACATTCGAATTCTCTACTATCTCCTTAATCTCAGGTCTAGAATCCAATTTATCATTAGGAATAGCTAATTTACCCCCATGAATCGGTTCCATAACTATTACAGCTATATTTTTGCTACCAGCATATTTTAAACCTCTAGTGCCTGCTTGATTATTGATATCACTATAATTATATTGGATTTGACAGCAATCCCAATTGTAATAATCAATTATTTCTTTAAATACATCAAAACTATCATGAAAGGAGAATCCTATATATCTAAACAATCCTTTTTCTTTAGCTTCTTCCATCTTTTCGATTAAATTTAACTTTTTTATTTTTTCTAAACGTTCTTTATTTAATCCATGAAATAAATAAATATCTGGTTTTGTTTGTAATCTTTCAATCTGTTCATTAAGGAAAGTATCAAAATCCTCTCGATTTTTTACTGACCATATAGGTAGCTTTGTAGTTAAGTGAACTTTTTCACGATATCCATTTTTTAATGCTTTTCCCACTACTACTTCACTTTGTCCTTCATGGTAAGGATATGCTGTATCGATATAATTTACACCATGATCAATAGCATAACGAATCATCTTAATTGCTGTATCTTCCATAATTTTTAAATCTTGATCTACTGGTAAACGCATAGCCCCGAACCCTAAGGCAGATACTTCCCAACTTAATGAACCCATTTTCCTATAATTCATTTTTAATCAATTTAAATAATAAATAAAATTATTGAGAAAGAAAATTCATATTAAAATTAAATATTATAGGTTATTTTTAAAAATTTCAATTTTATAGGGAATTTTTACGTTCGTAAAAAATTTATACTAAAGGATTAAATAAAAAAGTTTAGATTAATAATTTACATATTTATTTACCTTGAAATTTAGGAGTTCTCTTTTCTAAGAAGGCAGTAACTCCTTCAGAAACGTCTTTACTCCGAGAATTAATCGCATAACCCATTTGCTCAAACTGTAAACCTATTCTTAGTGGTATTTGAGTTCCATAATCAATAGCTTTTTTAATTAAAAATAAACTATTTGTAGCAGCAGACCCTAACAATGATGCTCTTTCATGAACAAAATCCTCAAATTTATCATCATCAACTACAAAAGAAATAACTCCCCACTCAAACATTTGTTCAGCAGTATAATGCTCACCAAAAAACATCATTCTTTTCACTCTCATTTTGCCTAGATTTCTTATTAATCTTTGAGTTCCACCATTAGCAGGAAAGATACCTCGTTGAATTTCAGGAAAGCCAAATGTTGATCGCTTAGAAGCGATAGATATATCACAAACCAGAACTAGCTCAAAACCGCCACCAAGAGCATAACCGTCTATAGCAGCAATTAAAGGCTTTGGAAACTCTTCAATTAAATCATAGTACTTATGTCTTCTATACATAGCATGACTTTGATGCCTTAAATTATCAGGATCAAGATCAGCACTCCCTCTGTCAGAGAGGTCTGCACCTGCGGAAAAAGCTCTTTTTTTAGTAAATTCTTTGGTTCCTCTCAGAACAACACACCTTACACTTTGATCAGCATCCATTGATCGTAAAGCATCAGCTATTTCTCTCAATGTTTGATTTTGAAGAGCATTTAGTTTATCTGGTCGATTTATTATTATCACCGCATAGTTGTTATCTGGAACTTTTTCAATTTTAATATGTTCATACCTTTTTTCTTGAGACATTTTTTAATAATCACCTTTTATTTTGATTTAAATTAAATTTTTCAAATATATTAATTTGTTAAATAAAATAGTATTAGAGAAAAACTTAATCAATTTTATTTATCATAAAATCTTGGTTTAAACACTATTGAAGGATTATATTTTTCTGAATAATTAAAACCTTCAGTATCAATATTATTACCATATTTTTCACGAAGTTCATTTATAGGACCAACATCCAATGCATACATTGGACAAGCTTCAACACAAATTGTTTGTTGACCTTGTTCTAAACGATTTATACATAAATCACATTTTTGCATTTTAGCATTTTCCTCATACCCAAATTGAGGAGCATCCCAAGGGCATACTTTTAAGCATTTAAATCCACAATCATTCTTACCTATACATTCTTCTTGAT
>JBHLNY010000011.1:0-27142 GCA_048941065.1 Promethearchaeota archaeon | reverse complement strand
CATGAAGTATTAGACTATTTGATGATAAATTTGGACTGTCGAGTTCTTATTTTAAGAGGGGAAGGAAGAGCTTTTTCAGCTGGCACTGATTTACAAGAAGGGCTAATCTTAAATTCAAAAAAAATTCCAGAAGGATATGGTAAATTTCATTTTTTAGATATGTCAGAATCGTTAAAAAGGAAAGTATACCATCAATGGTATATAACTCAAATAATTATGAAGATGAGAAAAATCTCACAACCAATAATAGCTGCTGTTCATGGCTCAATCGCAGGTGGTGGATTTGCATTCGCAATGGCAGCAGATATAAGAATAGCAACTGAAGATACAAAATTTATTAATGCATCTATCAATATTGGATTAACGGGAGCAGATATGGGGGGTAGCTATTTCCTACCACGTTTGATCGGCCTTTCTAGAGCTGCAGAAATACTTTATATGGGCAGAGATGTCAGTGGAAAAGAAGCTGAAAGAATTGGATTTGTATCAAAAGTTTTAGAGAAAGAAAAACTTCTGGGTGAAGCAACTAGAATTGCAGAAGAAATGTTAACTAAAAGCCCTTTAGGTCTACGTATGACAAAAGAAGCACTTAATTTATCTTTAGATAGTCCGAGCTTAAATAATATATTACAAATTGAGAATAGCTCTATTGTATTAGCTTTTTCCTCAACGGACGTGAATGAAGCTGCTAGTGCTTTTTTTAGTAAGAAAAAACCAAATTATGGATTGAAATAATAAAGTGTATCATTATTTTCTTTATATTATTTTGTTTATTAAAAGGATTAAAAACCTAAGGCGATATTTTATAATTTCTGTTAAAATTGAATTAATTGAGAAGGAAACAGCTAAAATTTATAGAATGTCTACATTAGATCTTCAAAATAAACCTGTACTGTGGGTTTCTGCTTACTTAATTGATGGATTGCTAATAGATTTTGGACATTATCATGCTAAGGACCATTTTTTAAATTTATTAGATTTTGAAAATATTGAGATGTGCGTTTTAAGCCATCATCATGAAGATCATATTGGAGCATGTTATGATTTAATAAATAAATATAAAACTTCTATATATGGAACTAAGGAAACATTGTTTTTAGTACGGCAAAAAATTAGAATTCCTCCTGAGAGGATGTTAACTTGGGGTTTACCTAAGCCCTTTGAAGGTAATTTACTACCTAATCAGGATTACATTAACACAAAAAAAGCAAAATTTAAAATAATCCCCTCAGCAGGGCATTGCAAGAATTTAATCTCTTTTTTTCATATAAAAAAAAAATTACTGTTTTCTACTGATGCTTTTATCGATGAAAGACAAAATGTTATTTTTAATTGGGAAAATGCAATTGAAATGTTAGAAACATTTCATAAATTTAAGATGCTCAATCCAAAGTACATATTTTTAGAGGATGGACGAGTTATTACAATTAAAGAATTAAATAATTTAATAGAATATTGGTTCGATATAAGAGAAAAGTGTGAAGATCTTTTTAATAGATCCTTAAATCCACGTCAAATAGTAAAACAAATCTTTGGAAAAGAAAGTTGGTTAAAGGTTGCCACAAGAGGAGATATGTCAAGAGAAAACTTAGTTCGATCATTACTTAAATTACCTCCTGTTTTTAAAAGAAGAATTCGAAAAAAAGTTTTAAAATAAAAAAAAAGAAATTTTAAATTGTTTTACGTTCTTATCTGAACTTTAGGAGTAATTTTTGATGCTCCACCAAAATTGGTAATAACAGGACAATGGTTAAATACTTTATCCATAAGCTCATTAATTTTATCTTCTGAGGCATCTGCTTTAATTCTTATTACAGGTTCAAGTTTATCATATCCAGCAAGTTCATTATCATCTATTCCAAAAATGGCGCCAAGATTGATATGGCCTCGAGAAAATACTTTCATTTCTTCAATTTCAATATTCATAATCTTAGCCCAAAATCTGGTAACTGCAATTATACATGCACCAATTGATGATAAAATAACTAGTAAAGGAGATGGACCTTTATTTGTACCACCTAATCCACCTGGAGCATCAATAAGCAATTCAAAGGGCTCTCCTACTGGATTACCCATGATGCAATTTACTTGCATCCCGTCAGGAAGCATTTCACACTCTATATTAAAATTTTTCTCTCCAGCATTCCAATCTGCCTTAATTGCTTCATACGTTTCTTCAAAACTTGGCATAAATCATCACTTTGAAATTCTTTTTTTAATTTTCTAAATGAATATATATTCAAAATTTAATGATCTATAGAAAATGAGGTTAAATATAAAGGTATTGGTTAAAAAAATGAGTTTAAAATGAATGAAAAAAATTAAGAATTATAAATTAGAATGGTAATTTAAAGGATTGAAGCAGGATATTTAATAATTGGAATACCCCTCATGGTGGATCGCATATCTTAGTTAAGGTAATTAGAAATTCTTAATAATGCATATCCGATTTTCAAAACTTTCCATATAATTTTTAATAAATTGAGAATATAATTATTCATATTCAAAAAGAGAATAACCATGGAAGAACCTAAAAAAAGTCCAAAATTAAAGCGTAGAGTTTCCTTATTTGCACTTACTGTATATGGTGTAGGAAATGTATTAGGTGCAGGAATATACGCATTAATAGGCGAAGTTTTGGGAAAAACAGGGAATATCTCCTGGCTAGCTTTCATATTAGCTTCCATTACCGGGGCATTAACAGGATTATCATATGCAGAACTTTCTGCAATGTACCCTAAAAGTGCTGCGGAGTTTGTTTATACCGAAGAAGCATTTAAGAAACGGGTTTTATCATTTATTTTAGGTTGGATTATTATTTTTTCAGGAATATTATCTGCGGCTACGGTTGCTCTAGCTTTTGGAGCTTACCTGGCCGATTTAATCAATGTGCCTTCAATATTTGTAATGATTAGTTATAGTATTTTACTTGTTATAGCCCTCAGTATTATAAATTCACTTGGTATTAAGACATCCACTAGAACTAATATCATATTTACATTAATCGAAGCGTCAGGTTTAATTATTATTATTTTCCTTGGTCTCTTTGGAAAACGTGAACCAAATTATTTTTTACTTCCCTCAGGAGCATCTTTTGCAGTTATATTTTCTTCAGTTGCTTTAATCTTTTTTGCATATATAGGTTTTGAAGATATTGCCAATATCGCAGAGGAAGTTAAAGAACCTCAAAAGAATATACCTAAAGCCATAATTTATTCAATTATTATTACTACAATTCTCTATTGCCTTACTGCTATTTCAGTGGTTAAAATATTACCACATGGCGACATTGCAGATTCTGACGCTCCTTTAAATGAAGTCGCAGCAAAAATTTTAGGACCAGGAGGTGGAATAATTATGTCTTTTATAGCATTGTTTGCCACTGCAAATACGGTTCTTATAATGTTAATCGTAACCTCTCGTATGATGTATGGTATGGCTAGAGATAAAGCACTACCGGAAAAATTATGCGAAATCTCACCTAAATTTAGAACCCCAACAACTTCAGTATTGTTAACCATGTGCTTTACATTAATTCCGATCTTATTTGGGGATATTTCAGTAGTAGCCCATGCAACTGTTTTTGGGGTGCTCATTAATTTTATCTTAGTTAATATCAGTTTAATTGCTTTAAGAAAAACAAAACCAGATATAGAAAGACCTTTTGAATTAAAACCAAGTTATAAGGGAATTCCAATACTTGCATTATTAGGTTCCATTATATGCATTGCTCTCTTATTTACATTCGATTTTTTAGTAGTTATTATTCAATTAATCATAATACTATGCGGAATAGTTGTATTCTATGCAATGAAATCAAAAATAGAAACTAAATCAATAAGAAAAATAGTAAATTAATTTTAATTATTTTTTTTTTTGGAAGCTTCAAGTAAAAAACCTGTAATATATTTACATTCCTTACCTGCTTCAGTTTTATAATTTACATATCTAAAATTAAAAACACATAAAGGACAAGAGGATACAATCTCCTTAGTTCCTATTTTATTAAATAGATTCTTACCAATATTGATGCAAATACTACTATCAACACCTCTAATTCCAGAACCGGCTCCACAACAAGGACAAATGTCATGTTCTTCTGTTAATTCTTTAACTTCTATTCCACATTTCTTTAACAATTCTCTAGGCTCACTATAAAGGGGACCGTTTAAATATTTTCTACCAAGCCTACAAGGATCATGGTAAGTTATCGATTTATTAAGAGTATTTAGCTTTATTTTCCCATCTTTCTCTAATTCGTTAATCACATCAATTATATGTTTAACTTTAACATTAAAATCCTTGAAATATTTCCGATATACTTTATCAAACGCATATAAGCATCCACCACATGTAACGATTATATTCTTTATACCAATCTTTTTAAAAAGCTTAATATTTTCTAGGAACAATTTTTTAGCTACTTGAACATTACCAGCAGAATAGATATATTCACCACAACAAGGCTCTTTTTCTAAAATCTTAAAATCATAATTTCCTTTCTTTAAAAGCTCATAGGATGCACTAGCACTCTCTTTTACTCTAAAAGAAGACATACACCCTAAAAATAGCAACGTATCAGAATTCTTCCTTTCAAAAATTTCATCAGTACGATATATATCAGGTATCCAATCCAATCGTTTTTCAGGATCTCCGTTAACACTATTATCTTTCTCAATAATTCCCTTAATAATTCTATTATGAATCTCTAAAGGCGCTTTACCTTGTTCGACTAATTTTATCTTAGCGGAATGAATAATATCAGCAATTGAAATATTTTGCTGGCATACAAGATCACACATTCCACATAAAGTACATGTATATAATCCAAGTTTTTCTTCTTCCGAAATATCTTCAAGATTAAAAACTTTTTGAGTGATTTTCAATCTCCCATTTGGCGATTTTAATTCTTCTTGAGTCACAGAATAAGTATCGCATGAATCTAAACATGATTTACAATCTGTACAAGATTGTATTGCATCTAAAATTTCTTTTTCATTCATTTATAAATCATCTAACGCTAAATTAAACAGTTTATCTATCCCCAAATACCCTACAATTTCATCACGGAGAAATAGTTGAAAGGGTAATTTTCTATCTTTATAGGGTTTAAGAATTTTTAATAAAGATAAATGTTCTGGTTTTTGAAAATTATTTTTTAATTCTTCTCCTACACCATCAGAATATTGGTATTGTTGAAGCACAAAAGTCCCTTTGAATTTACTTTTTTTAAGAAATGCTATAATTTTATGAATATCTTCTGGTTTCATTAAGTTTTCTACATAAGTTGTTCTAATTTCAAAATCTATTTCTTTCTGATTGTTTATAATGTTAAATGTTTCAACTATTAAGTTTGGATCAACACTTCCTCCAGTAATTTTTTTATATCGGTCTTTTTTCAAGGGTCCTTTTAAGTCTAATGCGATTCTATTAATATATGGGATTAGTATTTCAATTATTTGAGGTTTGGTGCCGTTTGTGTCTATACTTAAATACTTTCCAACTTTTTTAATTTCTTTACATAATTCAATCAGATCTTTTTGGATCGTAGGTTCTCCTCCACTAATACTAACTCCACTAATTAATTGATTGCTTTTAACTTGATTAAGTATTTCACTTATTTCTATATCTTTTCCTACATCTGGATTTAATAAATATTTATTATGACAAAAACCGCAACTCAAGTTACAACCAACAGTAAAAATTACCATTGAAGATCTATTAGGAATATCTTTAGTAGATATATCTATGATACCTCCAATTCGCATAAGAAACTCCTAATAAAACTTTTTTTCTAATTCATATACTTGATATAGGGGCAAAGAAAAAGGACCTGAACTTTCTAACTTAAGTGATGTTAAGGCTGCTGAGAATTTTAAAGCATCTTTAGGGTTTCTTGATATTCTTGAACCAACGTAACTAACAAATGCAGTATCTCCTCGACCTGTTCGTCCTATATTCAGTCTATTTTCCCAAGGAAAAA
Organism: Promethearchaeota archaeon; assembly: GCA_048941065.1. GTDB lineage: Archaea > Asgardarchaeota > Lokiarchaeia > Sigyniarchaeales > SOKP01 > Loki-b32. The sequence continues at coordinate 21,159 of JBHLNY010000011.1, read as the reverse complement.
AGTATATGTTATCTGATACGTTAACTGATATCCCTTTCTCATGCGTGATTAAGATTTCCTCTGGACCAAAACTAATTAGCTTCTTTAAAGCTTTATTTATACTTTTTTGATTAGTAAGGATGAAAGCTTCAGTTTGATCTAATTTTAGTATTTTTACTTTAGAAAATATTGAATCTTTTTCATCTTGTGATAACTTCTTATAAATGACTTTATTGTTTTCTCTAAACCTAATAAATCCTTGTATATCTAAACATAAATTACCATTATAATTTTTTTGAATATATTCTAATAATTCTACGTCCACTTCGCCTGAAGTTATTGGAGCTATTATGAAAAATTTTGTTGTAATAATTGGAATTTCTTCTTTTTTGAATGAACCCGCAAAACCAAGCGGTTGATATTCTCTAGATTCCATTCTATGTGAAGAATAAATATTCCTTAGACCAGAGGTTTGTTTGGAAGGATAAGCAAAATATTTAATACCATTTTTTTTAAAAACCTCTAGGATTGAGAAATCTTCTTTACTTAATCTTGTAATTATAGAAACTTTAAGTCCCATGTGACTGCCCGCAATTCCGCCATAATATACAGCACCACCTAGAGATTCTTTACTCTTTCCATCTATTTCAATAATATCTTTAGCTATATGTCCTAAGATGACAATATCAGAGTAAAATGATTTACTTTCCATATTATTGAAATATTTAATTATTTAAATTAGGTTAGTGAAAGATATCTTTAAAATCATTTCATGGAGTTTTTAAATCTAACGATTTTAAAATAGAGCTTCCAACAGCGTTGATCAATTTTCTAGTTAGATTAAGATTGGTTCTGACTGATTTTGCTACTTCAAGCTGAATTGCGTTAATATTATTTTTATTATAAAATTGCTGGGTGATATAGCCTCCTAAATAATCACGGTTGAAATTAGACAATTTTAATCCTGTATCAATAGTGAATGATTTCGATAATTCTTCGGCTAATTGGGACCATCCCCAATGTTTCACACATTCATTTTCAATAGGATCCATTATAATACTTAGAGTTCTACCATACAAAGTGCCAAGAATTATATCTGGATATTTCTTATTAGGTTTGGAAAATCCATGTAAATCAATAATTAAGCACCGATTATGTAAAAAAATACATTTTTGAGCGAAATTTGAAAGTTTGTTATGATAAGTTAAATAAATTTTTCTAGCTTTAATGGAAGATTGATTGTAAGCTTCAATAGACTTAGGTGGTCTATTAAAATCGATTTTACTTCTATGAATCTTGCTTATAAGATAATAAACATTAATTTGTCGATTTTTTAAAAATTTAATAATTTCTTTAGTGATTATGTACGTATTCTTATCAGCAAGTTGATCACCATCTAACTTATCTGGTATCGAGTTTGACTTTTTAGAACCTCCATGAGGACATGATAAAATTACAGGAAACTTGCCTTTTCCAATTTTTAAAAATTTCCTTAAAATCATTCATAATAATAAATTTAAAGTAATTAAAAAATCTAGATTAGATATTGAAAAAAACTATTTTGAGATTTCTTTTAAAGTTAATAAATTACTATGATCGATACTGATAATTCTTTTTTAAAATAATCATAAGCTTTTTTAATATTCTTAATTTTTCTTAATTACAATTTAGTACAATTTAATTAGGTATAGGAAAATTGACTTTTCAAGATTTAATATGGTTTTTAAAAAAGAAAGGCTTTAGGGACACTTATCAGGTGTTAATGCAATACAAGGATAATAAAGTTGATAAACATACGTTTTATAACGAGTTAAATAAATTTTCCTATTATAACTCTTTCTTTAGAGTTAAGGATGATTTAATTAAAAAAGGACTTATCGAGATTGAGCATAATAATAAAGTTAAATACATAAAACTTACTGAAAAAGGAAAAGAAATCTACGATAAATTAAGTGAAATCAACGAATTAATAAACAGCAATTAATAATCCTAGAAGAAGATTTGCATTAAAAAATATAAAAATTTTCATTTTTTCTTTTCATTTCATAATTTTAATCATTCAATTTTAAGGTAATATTAGATAAGAGGATAAGCACTTTGATTTTTAAAAAAATAATAGTGGGACCAATTGGAACAAATTGTTATCTTTTTGGTTCTGATATTACAAAAGAAATAGTAATTATCGATCCTGGTGGTGATCCTACTATAGTAATCAACACGGTAGAAAAATTAAAAGCACAACCTATAGCTGTTTTACTAACACATGGACATTTCGATCACTCAATGAAAATAGGTAAAATTCTGAGACATTATAATATTCCACTTATGTACAACAGGAAAGAATATGAATCTGGAATCTATACTAACAAAGAAGCAAATAGATGGTTAAGAGAAGGTGATAGTATTAAGGTAGGTGAAATTTTGATCAATATATTAGAGACTCCAGGACATTCACCAGGTGGACTATGCTTTTATTCTAAAGATGTTAAAGAATTAGATGGGCAAAAAATTGATGGGATAATCTTTACTGGAGATTTAATTTTCAAGGGGAGTGTTGGGAGGTCAGATCTTCGTGGAGGAAGTCAGCATCTCTTGTTTAGATCAATTAAACAAAAAATTATGTACAATCCAGAACTAACTGATAAGTTTCTTTTGTGTCCAGGACATATGGGACTATCTACAATAGGAGAAGAAAGAGTAAACAATTTTTTTAAACAATTCTTTTTGTAATTATATTTATTAATTCATTTAAGGAACTATTTCAATATTCTCTACGAAAAAATTTATTTTTCCACTCTCTTCAATTATAAATGATATTTTTTTTATAAATGAATCCATCCTTTCTTTTTTTATTTCTATAGATGAATTAAAACACCCTATAAATGAGTTGATAAACGAATTAAAAATCTTATTTAGATTTAGTGATGCTTTTTTTTCTTTTACATATTTATTACACTTCAAAATAACTTCGACATTATAACCATAATCTATAGACATGAATATCTTACTATTTTTTAGTTCGATTACTTTAACCTGTTTTTCTCCAATTTTTAAGGCAAAGGTTCTAATAACCGAAAAAAACCGAGAGATATTTGAATAATCGAAATCATTAGGGTGTTCACTAAAAATTTCATAGGAAAAAATAAGTTGACTTTTCCCATTAATTATATAAATTGCTTCGATATTTTCCATTTTAATTTATAAATTTATTAAGTCTTATTCAAAAAAGAATACCTTTAATATAAATTTTTAAAAATATTAAATCTATTATAATATTAAAAATTTGGAATATATTTCTAAAAGGTGTGATAAACTATTATAAATCGATCGGAAGTTAAAGCAATCATCCGACGTTTCGAAGAAAGGGAGGGAATTCGCGGAGTCATCATCTGTGATTCATCAGGTTTGCCAATAGACTCGAATATGGAGATAGATTTAAGCGAAGAAGTAGCTGCTTATGTTACATCACTCATCGGGAAAGGAAAGCAAGTTGTTGAAGCATTAAACGAGGGATCATTGAAATTCATACGCTTAGAGACGTCAAAAGGAGAAACTATGGTAGCTCTAGAAGAGAACCTAATTTTAATTATTTTAAAATAAATTTAATAAAGAGTAATTTTTTCCATTTTCCTTTTTTATATATTTGATAAGTTTAAATTTCTGTAAAATATATATATATTTAAGATAATATCTTAACCAATCATAGTAAATTATTTCAGAATTCAAGACTATTAAAATAAATTTAGATGAGTAGTATTTTTATGGATAAAAAAGAACTTGAAAAAAAATTAGCAGAATTGATGGATATTGTTCCAGAATGTGAGGGTCTGATTGCTGCAGAATCAAATGGGAAAGTATTAGTCGGTCAAACCATTACTGAAATGGATCATGGAAAAATTGCAAAAACATGTGCTACGATTATCAAGGATTCTAATAATTTAGGGAAGGATACAGGGAAGGGCTCTCTAAAAACTACAACCATCGAGCTTGAGAATGGATTTGCTGTTTTGGTGGGGGATTCAGATAAAAATGTATTAATTGCTTTAGCGGGTCTTGATGGTAAAGCATCTTTAGGCCTACTAAAACGAAACTTGATATCAATTTCCAATTTATAATTTTATTTTCTACTTTTCTTAATAGAAATTTAAGTTAAGATAAGTTATTTTTTTGATTTTTTCTTTTTGTCACTGAGTCCTTTTTCTTCTAATAAAGAATCTAAATCAGTAATCTTTTTCTTTTTAACTTCCTTTGGCTCTTCTATTTCTTCAGTAACTTTTTTAGGTATAGGAATAAGTTTCTTTGGTTCTTTTGAAGGTTCTTTTTTCAGATCGGAAACTAATACATATCTTCCTTTTCTTGGTTTCTTTTTAACTGGTTCTTCAATTGGTGCTTCAATCTTCTTTTTAACTCTCCTTACATAAAGTAAAGTTATAACCCAAATTAATACAAATAATCCTACTATTAAAAAAATTAAATAATCACTAAAATAATAATAGAAGGGAGTATCAAATACATCATAAATTTTATATTCAGTAACTGTTATATTCTCCTTTGTAAGAATATTTTGAGCAGTAACGGAAATTGAAATATTAAATTTTTTAATTTCAGTAATTTTTATCTTAATAATTATGCGAGACGTCTCTCCTGGAGCTAAATGACTAAGTTTTAAGTAATCGATTTCTACTATTGAAAATTGTAACCCCTCATTGATTTGAATTTTGATCTCTGATACTAAAACTTGTAAATTAGATACGCCTTTGTTATTCAAAATTACCGATATCGTTGTATCTCTATTTTCATAGATAAGAACCTCATTTTTTCGAATAGATATTGAAAGATCATTAGATTGTAGGAATATATTTACTGTAACATTTTTTGAGACCCCATTTATCAATGGTTCCCCCTCCCACCTCAATTGGAATAATAAGTCATCTTCATAATTAAGAGTCTTCATATCTATCAGAAAAATTGTTGATCCCTTAGAATCTGTAAACTCTGAGTCAATATAAACCCATGAACCACTTTCATTGTAGTAGCAAGAAACATTTTTACTCGCTAATATATCTCCAAATTCGGTTGTTAAAACAGAGCTAAGATTAAATATTTGACCACTGATTGGATTTTCAGGATTTATACTAATATTTGTGAATTTACTATTAAGAATTAGTGAGAATTCATGATAATATTGATTGTATGTACTTACATAATTTTGGTCTATTATATTAATTAAAAAAGATGTCATTTCAGGGAGATACAAACATTCATCTCTGTCAAAAGCTTGTAATATGCCCTTGCTGGTAGCTTCTTCAACAATTCTTAAAGCTATTATATTTCCATCAAAGTTAGCACTTGTCTCATTACTGAGAAGTGAATAATAACTACTTTCAAAAACTCCAGCAACATTATTATCTACATTAATAGTTACTAAAGTTTTTGCGCCCCCTAATCTAACTGGAGCATTTACACCTTCCCACTCTTTTGTAACAATATTTAAATTAGGAATAGTTAAATCAACATCAAATTCATAGGAATCACTAGGATCCCCAGAAAAACCTAACCTAACTGTACTAGAAGTGGCTTCTGCAATAATCATCTCATCATTCATAAAGGAAACAAGCTGAACATCTATGGAGATGTCCATTGGAATAAAAGGATGTCGGTTAGATAATTTCATTTTGATATTAACTTGTTCATTAGGGTTTAATATATCTTGATCTTGCATAAAACTTTCTACTAAAATAGGTAATTCATGACCGCCAATTTCATAAATAATTTGCTCATTTACTTCAGAATTATTAATAGAATAAAATCCAGGTTGAGAAATGCCGGTTGTTTCATTTATAGATCCAATTAATACGGTGTAGTTATCAAATACTTTATTTTCTACTTTAGCATTAAAGTTATTTTTTTTACTATTTAATGAATAAATGCAGCTAATGAAATCAATGTCATATACATCAATATATACAGAGATTTTTTTACATCCTACAGCAGAACCGCTACTCCAAAAGTATCCTAAAGAATATACCCCAAAATCAGAAATACTTGTATCTACAGAAAATATTGTATTATTATTAAAATCATATGAAAGTACAGAATCATGAATTACCCCACTAAAAGATTCTAATTCTGCACTTAAGACCTCATTCCCATTTGGATCAAATAAAATAACCTTAGCATATTCAGTTGTTGGTTTTGGAGCATTTTGATTATGATCTTGTATATCAAGGCTCACAGTTATATCGTCTCCAAACATAAAACCATTTGTTTCCCAGTAATCACCATAATAATCTATATAACTGTGCATTCTATGGATGAAATTGAAACTTGTTAATTTCAATGAATAGATCCCATCAATAGCTATGGATGCATTTACAACAACTTTGTTTTTATTTGGATCTTCATCTAACTTAGTTTCTCCTCCTACCTCAGGTAATTTTTCATTAGTGCCTGGATCTGTTAAATTATTTGCATTAAAATAATCGTTATAAATGAACCAAAACTCTTTGAAGTTCCACTCATTAAAATTTGGATTTACTTTATCAAAATCAAAATCAAAAGTCCATTTAGGGGAATCAGTATAAGTTGCATTATAAGTAGATGTTGCAGCTTCAATCCAATATGCTGTTGCGGAATAGGTAACATTAAATTTGAAGCCCGTAATGATAGATTTATTCCATGAGAGATCAATTTGGAACTGATTAGCAACAGTATCTTCAATAGATGGTGAAAATGAGTTATTCCATCGACCTATACCCCATGTCAAATATGAACTTTCATTATATGGATAAGATTTATTCACTAAATTATCAACAGGAATATCTTGGATTGTAAGAACGTCCCCTCCACTTTTTTTGAAGTCTGATGGCATATATCCTCTAGTAATATTTAATTTAAAGGAACTTGCATCTAGTTGACCAGTTATATAGGTTGCTATTGTTTTTTTTGCATTTTTCCATTTAATTCCATTATTCTCGGTAATTTTTAACTGCTGTTCTGTTCTATTATCTCCATAAACAGTCCAAGGGAGAGTTACTAAACTATATATGGATTTAGAAATATTTGACTTAATAACTATGAAATAGTTGTATAGCTCTAAATCTTTAGTATTAGCTGTATTAAACTCGAAATAAACCAATTTATCATCATAATAGTTTTGTATATAACTATCTATTATAGAACTTGTATCTGGTCTTAGGCTTTCTGCCTGTAAATTTTCACCTACTGTATATTTTTCAAAATCTCTAATTGTAGTTGTATTCGATCTATAAAGTGTAATATTTAATTCGGCATTAGCAGCCTCTGAAAGATTTAGAGTTCGAATCCAGGCATAAAATCCATTCACAGTTGATTTCTTCCCCTTCAAATCGAATTCTAATGCTACATAATCATTATTTGTAATTGGTAAGTCAATTGCATAAGTCGAGGGCATATCAAATTCCCGCACTCTTATCTCAAAATATCCTAGATCAGAACGTTCAAAAATGTATTGAATATAACAACTCTCTGTTAAATCAATGAAGTTTAAATTTGTATTAACTAATCGATTCTTAATTTCTCTAATATTTGAATCACCTTTTATTGATATTGAATCAACCACGCTCACCCAATTAGAATGATAATAATCTCTCATTCTGATAGTTAGGTTAACATCTTGATCAGCACTTAGAACCAATGATGCAATAAACCCTAAAATTCTTGATCTATTAAATGGAAGATTTAAAGGAGGAGAGGACAATCTCCCCGTATAATCAGCACCAATTGTAAAATTAATGATACCTGAAACAGCTCCAATCCTTATATTTGTAGCATTATCATTATCTGTTAGCCTACTGAAGGTACCACTATTTAAGTTGGTACCATTCGTTATAGTTATTCCAGAGTCCGTTCCACTAGGATTAAATTGATACCTTATAAAATTATTTGCATAAAGAGCATCATCATCTTCTATAATATATTCTGTTGTGTAATTATTTTGAAATGAAAAATTAAAGTCTCCATAACTAAGATACATTTCCTCTGACGAGAGTGAAGGAATTTCAAAATATCCTTGATTATCATTGGTATTTTCTGATATATTATTTACATATATCCTAACATCTTGATCATCTCCAGCGCCAATGATCGGATCATCTATATCACTAGTAAGGGGTACTGATTCTATTTCTTTATTCTCAAAACTATTATTTTTTTCTAAATTTAAATTGGTGAAAATTTGTAAATTAGTTAAAAATATTATTATGATGAAAAACAATACAAAAAAAATGCGCTTTAGTTCTTTTTTACGTTGAATCAATAAACAAACCGTAATTATCTATTTTTTGATTAATAAATTAATTAAAAATATTAAAATTTCCTAAATTTTTTAAACTTTTTAATTTGATTAATGATATAACAAAATATTTTGAATTTTCACAATTTTTCTTAAACAGAATTAAGAGATTAATGGCAATAAAGGAATTTATATGAGTGAAGAATTAATTTTAACTGAAATTGACAAAAATAAAGAGGATTATATTGATTTTTTCAGAGAATTAATAAAAGCTGAATCCTATAATCCTCCTGGAAATGAAAAAAATGTCGCGTTAAAAATTGAGAAATACCTAAAAGATGTAGATATAAAATGTGAAATATTTACATTTGGTAATAATCGAGCAAACCTGTTAGCTTATTTAAATGATAATTTTGATGAAAAAAATCTTTTGTTTAATGGACATATGGATGTAGTACCTCCAGGAAATGAAGAAGAATGGAAATATCATCCCTTATCTGCTACTATAAAAAGAAGTAAAATTATTTACGGTCGCGGGGCTACAGATATGAAAAGCGGATTAGCTGCTCTGATAATAGCTATGAAAGTATTGAAAAAGCTAAATTTAAAGTTATCAGGTAACTTAATTCTAAATGCAGTATCTGATGAAGAAACGGGGGGAGAATTAGGAACAAAATGGACACTTGAAAATAAACTCAAATCGATAAAATGTGACTTTGCTATTATTGCCGAGCCGACTGAACTAAAACCTTTACCAAAAGCTATTTTTATTGGAGAAAAAGGGCGTTTAGAGGTAAAATTAATAACGAATGGAATTTCATGTCATGCATCCATCCCTTATATAGGAAAAAATGCCATTTATATGATGAGTGAAATTATTGAAAATTTAGATAGAATTGAAGATTTTATCCCTAAAGTCAATCCTCCTATTTCATATGACGAATTAAAGGAACTAATCAGTACTGCTTTTCCAGATAGAGAAATTTTTGAAAGAATTTTGAATGAACAACCAGCATTACAGAATATTCTAAAATCCCTTACTACTTTTACAAAAAGTCTCAATATTATAAAGGGAGGTATTAAAGCAAATGTTGTTCCTGACTTTTGCGAAGCAATTATTGATTTTAGATTATTACCAGGACAAACTGCTGATATGGTATTAGATGGTTTAGAAAACTTAATAACAAGTTTAGGTTATCAAGTTAAAGATCAACCAACGGGAGATCCAGAGGAAGTTTTCGTTTATATTGAATTACTACATCAATCTGAACCTTCATTATGGAAAGATTGGAAAGATAATCAGGCTTTAAAAGATTTTTTCTATATTTTAGAAAGAATTTATGGAAGGAAACCATTTTATTTAATATACCCTGCTAGCGCAGATGCTAATTATTATCGTAATAATAATTTTTGTCCAGAAACAATATGTTGTGGGCCTGGTAATGCCAATTCTGCTCATTCAACTAATGAGAATGTTGAAATCCAAGATTATATAAATGCAATTAAAGTTTATAGCCTATTTGCTTATCATTTTTTGAAATAAATTTTTACAATATTTTTTATCTTTAATTTAATGAAGAGAAAGGATAAAATTTGCATGATTATAAAATAGAGGATACAATCCTACTTCTTGACGTATCACGGTCTATGTTAAGAAAAGATTTTAAGCCTAATAGACTTATAGTAGAACTTCAAACAGCAAAAAATTTTATTATAACTAAATTATCAGTTGATCTAAAAGACAGAATTTCTATATTAACCTTCGGGGAATCCCCTAAAAAATTAATCTCATTTTCTTACGATGGAAATAAAATAATTAATTCTCTTAAAAAGGTTCAAATCTCTGGTAATGGACTCTTGCATGAAGGATTAGCATTTGCTTTACAAATTCTTATTGAGGAAATGCGAAAAATTGGAGGTAAAGTACCAAGAATTCTTATAATTAGCGATAATAAAATGCAAATTAACCCAATTAAATTAGAAAAAATAATTAATATTGCTAAGGGTTTAAACATATATATTGATGTTTGCCAATTAGGAATGACACAAGATCATCAAATGAATGTATTAGAGAGATTAACTAAAATTACTTGGGGTGAATTTGGATTTTTTAACAATTCAAAAGACATAATCAATGCTGGGAAAAATTTTGCTTCAAAAAAGGAATTAAAAGATGATATTGATTATTTTTCACCTAATAAAAAGGAAAAAATCTCACCATTGATAAGTGATATTGCTCTACCCTTAAGACGACCAACAGTCTTAGAAATTCGTTTAATGATGAATCGAAAAGAAAGAAGCCGAGATAAATGTCAAATATGCCACTCCGTTAAAGCACCAGTAACTAATGCCGATTTTTATTCTGAAGGCCGATATTGTCCATCATGCGATCGCCCTATGCATCTTTCATGTGCAGCAATGTGGGCAAGAAAAACCGAATATGCTGAAAACGTTTTTCGGTGCCCATTCTGCTTCTTTTTATTAGAAATACCCAAATCAGTAACAAAATTAGTTGAGGAAAGAAAAGAAAGCACACAACAAATTAAAATAATAGATAATGGGTCAGTAGAACATACAAGAATGATTAAAATTCCACAAGAAAATATTTATGAAATTAATCAATCTTGCTCATATTGCCATAGTATTTTTTTAGGAGATTTTGATGTTTATCAATGTGGAAAATGTCATTCATATTATCATGAACCATGTCTTGAGAAAATGATTAATGAACTTAAAGCTTGTAGATATTGTGGTGCTAAAATTATCAATGATTAAAGAATTATTAATAAATTAAATTTCACCCACGGGTTTTGTTTAAAATATTTAAGCTAATATTCGTTTTATTTATAAACGAGTGTGAATAGGTGATTAATTTAGCGAATCATCACAAACAGAAATGGGTTGTAACATCTGCATGGCCATATGTGAATGCTACACCACATTTAGGGAATCTAATTGGAAGCACATTATCAGCAGATGTATTTGCAAGATTCTTGAGAATGAAAGGAGAAGAAGTGGTATTTGTTTCGGGATCAGATTCTCATGGAACACCTATTTCAGTAGAGGCAAAAAAACTAAATATCCCTGCTGAAGAGCTAGCATTTAAATACCATAGAATTATCAAAGATTTACACGAAAAATGGAAAATCTCTTTTGATAATTATACAATAACTCATAATCCAACCCATATTGAATTAGTACAAGAAATTTATTTAGACATACAAAGAAATGGATATATAATTGAAAAAGAAATCGAATCCTTATATTGTGAAAATGATGATTTATTCTTACCAGATAGATTTGTAGAAGGAACTTGTCCCAACTGTAAGTTTGAGGGAGCAAGAGGAGATCAATGTGATAAGTGCCAGAAACTATTAACACCATTGGAATTAATAAAATCAAGATGTGCAATATGTGGAAATACTCCCGTAATTAAGAAAACAAAACATTGGTATTTGGATTTACCTAAACTCCAAGATCGATTAAAAGAGTTAATTGAACAAAATGAGATTATTCCTTCTAACGCTCGGCAAATGTGTTTAAATTTTATTGCTGAAGGTTTACATGAAAGAGCAATTACACGAGATCTAGAATGGGGTATCCCTGCACCCTTCAAGGGTGCTGAAAACAAAACAATCTATGTATGGTTTGAAGCTGTATTAGGTTATATTACAGCTGTAAAAGAATGGGCAAATACATTAATTAATGACCCTAATAAATTTGATTATTTCTGGAAGGATTCTAATACAAAAACAGTTTTTTTTATAGGGAAGGATAATATCATTTTTCATTTAATTGTATTTCCAGGATTATTAATGGCTTTTAATTATGACAAAAAAGATAATGAAAAGCTTGTATTACCATATAATGTCTCATCCACAGAATGGTTAATGTATGAAAACGAAAAATTTTCTAAATCGAGAGGAATAGGTATCTGGATTGATGATGCTCTAAGTTTAGCTCCCTTAGATTATTGGCGATTTAATTTAATTTATAATAGGCCTGAAAAAAGTGATACCTCATTTTTATGGTCTGAATTTGATAATACTAATAAAATTTTAAATGATATTATAGGAAATTTTATTCACAGAATCCTAACGTTTCTTAATAAGCAATTCAAAAGTACAATTCCAAAAAAGAAAGAATTAGATGATATTGATAAAGAGTTTGTTATAAAATTAAATTCAATAGGTAATAAAGTTAGAGAATTACTAGATAACTTTGAATTGAGAAAAGCATTAAGAGAAATTGTTAATTTTGGAAGAGAAGGAAACGTATATTTAAACAACAAGGCACCGTGGCATTTAATAAAAAAAGATAAAAATGGAGCTGGGCATGTCTTTAATATATGTGCCCAAGCAGCATATGCATTAGCAATTTTACTTGGGCCATTCATTCCTGATACATCTGAAAAAATTTTAGATTATTTAAATATCCCAGAAAAGCTCAATCAACTTAAATGGGATAGTATAAATGAGAATGTTCTTAAAGAAGGGCATAAAATTAAAGTTCCAAAACCTCTTTTCCAAAAATTAGATATAAATGAATTAAAAGAAAATTTAGTACAAATAAGAGAGAGTAAGGGAAAAAAAGGTGTGAAAAATTTGATTTCATATGAAGAATTTAAAAAATTAGACATAAGAGTTGCTCTGATTGAAAAAGTTGAAAAAGTTCCAAAAGCTGATAAATTATATAAACTTTCTGTTGATTTAGGAACTGAAAAAAGAACTTTAGTGGCAGGATTAGCAGAACATTATAAACCTGATGAATTACAAGGAAAAAAAATTATCATTTTAACTAATTTAGAACCAAGAAAATTAAGAGGAATATTAAGCGAAGGTATGCTCCTTGCTGCTGTAGAAGGTGATAAAGTATCTATTCTAACCCCTGATAAAGATTTGTCTTCTGGCGCAAAAGTCGAATAAAAAATTTTAATTTTAACTCTTCTTTATTTTTATAATTTTAAAGAAAATAGAGGATTTAAGCGGGCAATTATATCTCCAAGATCTAGTTGAATTGTTTTAAGAACTATATCACGCCCTCTATACCCAAACTGTATTTCTCTAACATTTCTTATTATTTTCAATCTACTTATGTTTGATTTCAACGAAGTAACAAAATATCTTTGATCTTTATATTCAAGTACATCTTGAATTTCTACTATATCAGTCAAAAGATAACCCCCTCCATGAGGAAGTATATTCGCATTTTTCAATAAATCTAAAAGATCTAATCTTTCGGCTCGTTCTAACAGGTTTTCATTTTTTAGAGTTACTTCAGAAAGATTTTTCTTTCCTCTAAATAAGTAAGCAGCTATATCTGCCCTAAGAGTCATTGGAAATAAATTTGAGGTTATAATTTCACAATTAGAGTCTGTACAATTGCTTCCTAAATACATATTATTATAATCTTTTAGGAATTGATGGGGTTGATTACAAATAACTTTAAAACCATAATCGAAAATATAATTCGCTATTAGTTCTCTTTTTTTATTTGAAAATTCAAGGGCTTTTTTATTGAAATCTAAATATTCTTTCGCATCGGTATCTAACATAATGAATTGCTTCCCAAATTTAGTATCCACTTCAACTGATCGTTCCTTTAGTGTTTCTGATTTATCTATATAAAGACCTATCCCATATTTATCATCTCTGTATTCAGGAGCACTCCCATGGATTAAAAAAATATATGGAGGAAGGTCTATATCAGATAGATTTCTTGTTTCTAAACAATTGATAAAATGGTTGGATATTCCATAATCCCAATTTATTAAAACATCATTATGATAGAGCTCTTTAGATTTTATATCATTAATTTTTTTTATTATTTCATATGGATCTGGAACTTCTTCTAAACCTCCAACAAGTATCCCACAGCAATTAGGTTTTACATTCAGAAATACCAATTTTTCTTTACCGTTTCCCCAATTTAATCTTCCTCCATAACCTAATCCCGAGTTCCATCTAAAGTTATTTCTTGATATTGTTTCGTCCGGGGAGGATATAAATGTTGATTTAGGTTCAAACCCAAAATTTTCTTGGATAATTTGAAATTGTGCTAACCCATATTTCATATTAGCTTTACATAATTGAGATGCCCCATCATTTAATCCGGTAGAAAAAATGAATTCTTGTGCTCTTTGTAATAATTCCGATTTTGATAACTCCGAAATTTTTTGATATAAAATGTTTGAGACCATTTTTTTAAGATGTACTGATATATTTGATATATTCTACCTAAAATTATATGGAAAGTTTAATATATAAGATTAATGTTGTAACATTCAGAACTTATAATAATAAGTATACAAAATATCATCATAAATATACTTGTAATGAATAACACAGATAAAATTGTACTGTACGATTCTATTAAAGAAATCAAAAACATAGGAGAATTTACAGGTTCGATTATTTCAAAATATAATAATTCAATTATCTTCTCTGATAATATAAAAATTACAGACTTAGAAGGGATAATCATTTCCCAAGGATTATTAGTCGGATTTGAAGAAATTTCAGAAAAGATGATCGCCTTCTCAAGGAAGTCTAACTTCTTTTGGGAGAATTTGTTAGATTCTGCTTTAGAATATTCCGTTTTAATACCAAACGATATTATGGAACTTTATAGTGAAGGACAATTCTCTGATGCATTTCCATTCACAATTAATCTACTACATACTGCAGGATTATATTTGAATGATTTTAAACGAGGAATAAATCATCTTGATTTTTTTAAAGGTGAAATTCTTAAAAATCCGGTTGCTTTGATTAGAAACGGAATGCTAGTGGCTGATAGAGTTGTAATTAATGACAGAGGAGATCCTGTATTTTATGATTGTTTAATTATAGGTCGAGATCAAAAGGATGATCTAAACATAAGCTTTGAACCTTTAGCAAACGTAGATGACAAAGTAGTTGAATTTGTAATAATTTTAGGTATAGAAGATTTAAAAACTTAAAAAAAAAATTTGAATCTTAAGAATGCTGCTTTTCGAAAATACTAAGCAAAAACTATTGTATTACTTGAAAATTCTTGGTTCTCCTTTTAAGAAATTTGTATCTACAGGAGAGCTTATCGAGGAACTAGGTGTAGTTCAATCGAGACAAAAGTTATTAGATTCTATAACAGACATAATTGAGAATAATGAAAATTTTATTTTACCTATAATAGGAGAAGTAGGAATTGGTAAAACACACCTATTTTGGGCATTAAAAAATAAATTGTATTACTATAATACTGTATATGTCTCATTAGAGAACGTATATAAGAAATTTTATTATAATACTTATTCAGAATTTATTGAAAATTTGGGAGTTGAACCTTTAAGATACATCGCTAATCAATTGTGCAATGATTGGGGTGCATTAGAGCGAAAATATGGTTTTTTTCATGTGGCAGATATTAATAAAGTTAGAAAAACCGCTTTTGAATGTTGGCCAACAAAATTTGAGGATGAAGATGCTTTAAAAGATGTAATAAATGCGATCACGGCTCATCAATTAGATCCTTATAAAAAAATTGATTCGGAGAGGTGGCTTCTTGGAGAATTAATGGATATAAGAGAATTATCAAGATTAAATTTAGTAAGTGATTTGAGGAAAGAAAGAAATTCTTTTTTAATGTTAAAGATTCTGATTGAGAACTCAAAATTAGGAAGCGTTCTTTATATTGATGATTTTGAAAGAATCCTCACTATGATGAAAGCTGCTGAAGAAGAAATTGATGAAACTGAAGAGGTTTTTGATCCTAGTTGGCTTTATGGGACTCGAGATCGATCTTTACCAGAAATTAGGACTGCTAAAAAAATTCTTGATAAAATCCTCAATTTACAGGAGATACATGGTATAAGAATAATTATTACACTAAATTCAATTGAATCATTTGATGAAATTAAAAAGATAATTGAAGAAAAAAATAAGAAACTTTTAATTTTATTTAAAGATCCTTTATTTCTTTTAAGTTTTGATGAAAATGATTTATTCCAATTTTACAAAAAAACGATGGAACAATTTCTTGAGGATATAAATTTTCTCGAAGTTCTTAAAGAATATCCCGATTCATATTATCCTTTAAATAAAAGTATTTTAACCTATATCTATAATAAATCTAATGGTAATCCAAGAGAAATAATAAAACTCTTAATTAAAATTTTTAATGAAATAATTTCTTCTTATGAGGATTTAGATGATATTCTCGTAAATTATGAATAAGGTTGTTAAATCATAGATTTTTTAATAAAATTCTTTCATAAGTATCAATTTCTTTTATATATGTCTCTTTAATGTCAATATCCCATCTTGCAGTTTCAATCTTCTTTCTAAATGGCTCTAAGGTTATAGCGGATTTAAAATATGCTATTAGTAAAGATCGAATTGTGTTCTTTTTAATGCTTTTGTACATATCTAAATCATTCAATAAATAAAATAGTTGATTTGAATCTGAAATAAACTTTTGTAAAACTAAAGTACATTTATCAAAAATTTCTGGATTTTTAGTTTTTAAAATTTGGATTACATTTTTTAGAATAACATTAGGAACATTTTGTATACTAAGTAATAAATTTAATGCATTGATAACAACTGGGTCGTAATCCTCTGTCAATGAAAATCTTATTATTTGAAGGTGATCTTTAAGCAATTCAGTTTTTGTTGAAATTCTATATAATGTTTGAATTATTTCATTTCTTACCCACCTATCAGATTTGTAATACACATCTTCTAAGAATTTCAAATATTTCTTATCCAATTGTGCTTTTTCTCCAATCTCACCTAATATAAAAATAAGATTTAGCTTTATTTTTTCGAAAATTGGAAGATCAATTTTATCGATGAAATAGTCAATAAAAGAGATATACTCTCTTTTTGGATCTTTACCTAATCTAATAAGGAAATCATTAACTTCTTCTGGGTCATTAGATTTTATTGCTTTTTGAAAAAAATTATTCAATGATTCCATGAATTTTTAAAAAATATATTGTAAAAATAAAAAAGAATCTTATGCTAAAAAATTTAATTAGAGTTTAAACTTTCAGATAGTAGAAAGCTCGTATAATAGTGAGATTCACTTACTTGGATCATCTACAATAGTTTTTATTGGATTAATTATTGCCTTATTAATCATGGAATAAAATTTCTTTCTAAATTTTTCATTATTTTCAATTACGGGTATAAGCTGCTCATTCATTTCTTTTGCCCTTTTATCATTTTGGGGAAATGTATTATAAAATCCATGTTCTTCATAATACTTATCATCTGCCCGAAACACTAAACGAAGTCTGGTATAAACAGCATCTCTAAAAATTAATTTTCCACCTACACTAAGAAAAGTTTCGGGTTGGATATAATTAGAATCTGAAAAACGAATTAGTTGATGGGCAAAATTCTGAAGCAATGAATCTAATTCAGCAGAATCGCCAAATTCGTCGGTGATAAAATTAACACAATTAGATCCTTGAGACTCTATATATGCTTGAAAAATCTGATTAATATTAGGAATTTGACTTAGAGGACCCGAAATAATAAAGGCAATTTGCTTTCCGATTAAAGTTGGAACATGATTATTAAAAAAAGCTCTATCAAAAACCATCTTCCATCGTGATGATATGTATCTATCTTTTATATTTCCTGCAAAAACCAATATATCTGAAGCTTTTAGCTTTAGATTCCAAAATTCCATGAATTCGTCTTTATCTTTATATGCACATTGATTATCATATCCGCACTGTAGACAACCTAAACATCCTCCTTTAATATCAATATCAAAAATATTGATTATATCAATATTCCCAGAAAATGAATTCTGAAATGTTTTAATCATCTTCCCTAAATTTGTCTGTTCGTCAGTTGAGTCTGTCAGAATAAGGATTTTTTTACCTTCAGTACTAATTTTATGTTTTTCATTTTCACTCTCACTTGGATTGTAATTGAAATTCCGATAGTTAAGAGGAGGAAAATGTTTGGATGTGGGTATATTATTTTCAATTGCATAAAAAAAGTTTTCTGCAAAAAGAATTAACTTAATTCTGTTTTCAGCGGTCATTAAATCGTTCATATCAGGAGAAAATTTTCCAACATATTTCATTCCAAGGTCATCACAAATAGCATGTATATAATTATGGGCTGTATGATCAAAAAAATGAATTGAGGTTGTTAAAGCTACCGTGTATTTATCTTTAAAAGCACCTTCAGCATTATTTTCGATAATAAGTTCAATAAATCGTTTGTATTGAGACGGTACAAGTAAAACATATACAGGAGTTCCCCAAATGATTCCATCTGATTCTTTAATTTCATTGATAATCTTGTGAAATTTTTGTTGATCTTGTTCAAGATGTTTGATTTGTTGAGCTACATTTAGGATTTTAAATTCATGCTGCGGAAATTTTTTCTGGAAATATAGAATATATTGCATAGTAACACTTAGATCACCTTTAGGACTTCCATTTAAAACAACAATCTTCATTTTGGTTATCCTCTTCTTAAATGATATTTGGTATATATTAAAAACAGATAATTATTTATTATATCTTCTATAAATTATCGACAATTTTGTATTTTTTCATTTATAATATTAGCAAATAGCTACTTTAAATTTAATATCATATTATTCTATTAACTCGATATTTTTTCCAACAACTCCAACATAAATAACAGTCTCATTTGAGCCATCAATACCCAGCAATTTATTTAATTCATCATCATATATTGCTCCGATTGTACAAGCTCCAAGTCCTAAAGCTTCAGCAATTAAGTAAAAATTCTGACCAATATGACCACCATCTAAATAAATATATCTATAACATCTCTGTAGGTATTTCCATTTAGATCTTTCAATCACAGCAGTCCATATAAAATTTATGGCAGAAATATATGCCATGTTTTGTCCTAAGCATCCCTCGGCTACAACACGTCGAAAATCTCCTTCTTTTAATAATTCCAGTGCATGTTCAGGAATGTTATAATGATAAATTCCTTGTTTAAGCTTATCAACCATATTCACAACTGGATATATTTCGATTGGATAAAGCCCGCCGGCCGATGGAGTGGTACGAAATGCATATTGGGGAAAAATTCTTGTTAATCCTGCCATCCCAAATAGAAGTAAACTCATCTCCATCAAAGTCAGTGGTTCATCTTTAAACTCACGAGTAGAATGACGATTTTGTATCGTCCTCCAAAAATCTATTTTATCATTAAAATCTGGTTTAGGTAATTTAATCTTCTGAATGGCATTTGAAAAAATTTTATACGTTTTTGGTTTATTTATCCAATCTAAATAATGCTGTGGAATTTTTCCTCTTTTATATTTTGATTTTTGTTGAAAGTTATCTCCATAATTATCTAAATCCTTTTCCATAAGTTAAAAGATTAAAGCAAAATTAAAAACTTTAAATTAATATTTTAAAAGTATTAATTATTTTGTGTAGTTGAATGGAACTCGAATAGAATGAATAGGGTAAGGCGAAGAGACTTTAGATTCAATTATTTAAAAATAGTTTCCTAAGAGTACGCTCAATCATTTTATTTCCATCTGAATTAATTCTTAATGATAATCTGTTTTTTTCTTGTCCATATTGTTATTACTAGTATAGTTGCTAACACAAAAAGTATATAAAACAACTCAAAACCCACAATAGTTTCATTATTGTTATTCTCTTCAATTTTGTCTCTTTCTTCAATCTGAATAATTTCTAAACCATGATCTTCATTTGCTAAAAAAACGAGGTCTCCAATGATCTCGACTGAATGTATTCTTCCCCCATCGTGGAATTCAGTTAATTTAATGGGGGTGGTTGGATCACTGATATTAATTAGTTCTAGACCATCTGACCAGTCTGCTAGATAAGCAATTTTTAAAGATTTGTTGTAAACTTCAATATCGACATCGACAACATTTCCACCATTGTCAAATTGCCCAATTTCTGCAGGATTAGAAGGATCGCTAATGTTAATAATTTCCAGTCCATCATTACTATCCGCCACAAATACAATATTATCAATCACATCAACAGCAACAGCTTGTCCACCGTCATAAAACTTTCCAATTTCCACAATATTCGTAGGATTGCTTATATTAAGTATATACAACCCATCTTCAAATTCTGCAACATAAGCTAATTCTCCCTCAATCTGAAGAGAAAAAACTGCGTCGTCACCAATATATGTGTCAATTCTAGTGGGAAGAGAAAGATTTGTGAGATCTAATATCTCTATACCCCCATACCAATTGGCTAGGTAACCAATATTCCCTCTTTCAACTAGTTGATGGGCATCTGAGGCAGGAAAATGACCTACAGCAATAGGCTGGGTTGGATTACTGATATTAAGAATCCATAAACCATTCCGATTACATGAAAGATAGACAATGTCTCCAACAATATTTACTCCACGTGCTTCTTGAACAT
The DNA here is from genome assembly GCA_048941065.1 of Promethearchaeota archaeon. GTDB lineage: Archaea > Asgardarchaeota > Lokiarchaeia > Sigyniarchaeales > SOKP01 > Loki-b32. Next base: position 502 of record JBHLNY010000011.1, on the reverse strand, counting down.
TATATTGTCCTATCTTCACAGGATTACGGGGATCTGTAATGTTCACTATCTTTAGTCCATTGTCAAAATCTGCTATAAAAGCAATATCATCAAGAATTTGGATATTTACAAAATTGCCCCCATCATTATACTGTCCCAATTTTTCGAGGAATAATTCCTTTTCATTTCCTTGAACATTTACAGTTGTAGTGTAGAGACAGAAACCCATTGCTATTAAAATAATGAAAATAGCACTCTTACAGGTATGTCCCATATCGATTTCACCTTATTTTTCTATATTAGATACATTTGAATTTTATTTATACAATTGTTGCAATGAATTTAAACATAAATATAGTGTTATAAATTAATTAAGGAAAAGCAAACAAAATAAAAAAGAAAGGATAAAAAAAAATTAATTTTAAACTATGAACCTTTACTTTACTGCTTCAAAATACATATACCATTGCTCATCGTCGTCAATAAATTCTGTTCCTAAATGTTTATGTTTTGTTTGTTTCGC
>JBHLNY010000212.1:0-6273 GCA_048941065.1 Promethearchaeota archaeon | reverse complement strand
TGAGCCTGGATGTTTTCACGGTACCCGGGATGCAGGATCGAATTTTCAAAGTGCTGTTCGTGCTTGGTGCAGTGGTGATTTCCACGGTCTGGGCAACCCGTAGAGACGCCGATTGAGGTGGAGACACTCTGTCAGGGCGCCTCGTCTACAATAGATACCTATTGCTACCAGGAGATGAGTGCATGAGCGAGAGATCTGGAGCGGGATCGCGGTTAGCCGCACCGAGGCCGATGCCTCTCTGGATGTCCTTGTTGTGTTTTGGGATCCCCGCCGCGGTTGGCGTGGTTGGGATCTATGTAGTCCTTCCGGCCCTTGACCGGGCTGGTTTTCCCCTTCTCTGGAACTATGTGATCTCGTTCGCGGGTATGTTCCCATTGCTGCTTGGGGCTGCTCTCGTCGCCTATATGTTGGAGGGAAACCCGATGTCCTGGGCCGGGCTGGTGGCGCGCTTTCGCGTCAGGCCGCTCAGGGGGCGGGAATGGCTGTGGACGGCGGGGTTGGTGGTCGTGTACGTGGGGGGCCAGATCTTGCTGATGCCGACGGCCAAGTGGCTGGCGTCGTCGCTTCCGTTTCCCCTGCCAACGGTCTCCCTGCCCGCCATCGATCCACGCGTCGAGCAGACGGCGGTCCCCGCCGATCTCTTTGGCATTCCGTTATTGGGGAACTGGGGGATGGTTGTGCTGTTCCTCACGATTCTATGCCTCAATATCTTCGGAGAAGAGCTTTGGTGGCGGGGGTATATATTGCCGCGTCAGGAATTGGTCCACGGGAAATGGACGTGGCTGTTGCATGGGGGCCTCTGGACGCTTTTCCACGTGCCTTTCTGGTGGAACTTGATCGCACTGCTGCCGTCTACGCTATCTTTAGCCTTCGTGACGTCCAGGCTTAGGAACACCACGCCGGGCATCATCGCGCATTTCGCCTTGAATGGGCTTGGTCTCGTCGTCATCTTGCTGGGAGTGCTGGGGGTAGGTACTTGAATCTGGAATTGAACAGTCCCTCGAAAGCTAGTGATAAAGCGAAGGAGCGGAGCTGTGTCTACTCGCACGGAGATGATTCAGCGCCAAGCTGATGCCTCAAAAGGGAATATCCTGATCGTGGATGACACGCCGGCCAACTTGCGGCTGTTGTCCCAGATGTTGACCGAGCAGGGGTATCAAGTCCGGCTGTGCCCGATGTGCCTCTCGTGCTGGCGGCTGCGCGGGCCGAGCCTCCGGATCTGATTTTACTTGACATAAAGATGCCGGGGATGAACGGTTATGAGGTCTGTGAACGCCTGAAAGCGGGTGTTAATACCTGCGACATTCCGATCATCTTCATCAGCGTCCTGGGTGAAGTAGGGGGCAAGGTCCAGGCTTTTGCCGTTGGGGGAGTGGACTATGTCACCAAGCCCTTTCAGTTTGAGGAGGTTCTGGCCCGCGTCGAAACGCACCTGGCCCTGCGGGCACTGCAAAAGCAGCTTCAAGAAACCAACCGCGAGTTGGCGAGACGGCTTGAGGAGCTACAGGAAGCACTAACCACGGTCAAGACTTTGCGGGGTCTGATACCCATTTGCGCTTCCTGCAAAAAGATCCGTGACGACCAGGGCTATTGGAATCAACTCGAGACCTACATTGCGGAACATTCCGATGCCGAGTTCAGTCATGGCATTTGCCCGGATTGTGCAAAGGAGCTTTATCCGGAGATCTACGGGGATGATGAATAGACGGCAATGAACTTCTGCCGAATGCCTGGACGTAGCGCTAACCCACCTTTGCAAATTCCTGATTCTAACAGATTCTGTGGTTGACATCGGCAAGGCCTATTTGGAGACCAAGAAACCCGTTTTCTGGTGATTTCGCGGGTGAAATCTATGCGAGTGTAGGCCTTTTAGGCGCGATCCGGGGTTATTCCAGCCAAGAAAACGGGTTTCTAATCGCACCTGCTGCTCAGACCACAAAAAACGTTAGAACCAGGCAAATTCACGGGCCACTATCCGCTGAGCGTTGCAACCCCAATGCTCTTCATGGGAGACAACTATGCAAAAAGTCGCCAGAAAACTTGGGCGTGTACCTGCCCTTGCGTTGTTGGTTATCGTCGCGCTGTTGGCGATGGCCTGTAGTGGGTTGGCGACCCCCGACTCGCCTGAAGCAGCCGTCACCGCCAAGCCTACTTCTGTCCCCGAAAGAACCGTGCTGAGCGGGGACAGTCGGACCGATGGTACCCGGCGTTCTCGACGAGACAACGATATCAAATTCGAGCAAATCTCGCTTGAACAAGGGCTCTCTCAAAGCGTAGTGATGTGCATTCTGCAGGACAGTAGAGGATTCATGTGGTTTGGCACACAGGACGGGCTGAATCGCTACGATGGCTACGAGTTTGTGGTGTACAAGCACGACCCGGAGAACCCTCATAGCTTGAGTAACGATTTTGTCCTATCGATTTACGAGGATCGATCAGGCGTGCTCTGGGTTGGCACGAATGGTGGCGGACTCAACGGACTCGATCGCGAAACAGGGCGGTTCGTACACTACCTAAACATCCTCACCGATACTCACAGCCTGAGTAACAATGTGATCCTGTCGATTGGCGAAGACCGAGAGAGGAGGCTTTGGGTTGGCACGAACGGCGGTGGGCTCAATAGATTTGATCGCGAAACGAGGCGCTTCAGCCGTTACCAGAACGTTCCCGATGATACTCACAGTCTGAGTAACGATGTGGTTACGGCAATTTATCGAGACCGAGAGGACACGCTCTGGATTGGAACGGGCGGTGGACTCAACAGGTGGGATCAAGATGTGGAGCAATTCATTCGCTACCAGAGCGTTATCACTGATGTCCATAGTCTAGGTGGCAACAATGTTCAGGCCATTTATCAGGGCCAGGAAGGGGAGCTCTGGATCGGCACGTTTGATGGTGGACTCAGCCGGTTCGATCGCGAGACGGAGCAATTCGCCCGTTATCGGAATATCCCCGGCAATCCCCATAGCCTGAGCTCCAATGCTGTCCAATCGGTTTATGTGGATCGATCGGGAGCGCTCTGGATTGGCACGAATAATGCAGGGCTCAATAGATTTGATCGCGAAATGAAGCAGTTTGTCCATTACCAGAACGACCCCGCTGATCCTCATAGCCTGAGTATCAACAATGTCCTGTCGGTTTATGAAGATCGGACAGGGGGGCTCTGGGTCGGCACGTTTGGCGGCGGACTCGATAAATATGACCGCTCGACAGAGCGTTTTGTCTACTATAGGGCCAACCCCAATGATCCCCATAGCTTGAACAGCAATCTCATCTGGTCATTTTATGAAGACCAAGCGGGAGTGCTCTGGGTTGGCACGTTTGGCGGCGGACTTAATAGATTTGATCGTGGGACGGGGCGCTGGCGTCATTACCAGAACGAATTTGTCTATCCCCATAGCTTGAGTAGCAATAACGTTACGGTGGTTTATCAAGACCGCGAGAGTGTACTCTGGGTGGGCACGCTCGGAGGCGGGCTCAATAAGTTCGATCGCGGAACGGAGCGATTTACTCGTTACCAGAACGTTCCCGCTGATCCCCATAGCTTGAGTGGCAACAACGTTCTGTCGATTTACCAAGATCGGGAAGGAGTGCTCTGGCTCGGCACGAATGGTGGTCTCAATAGATTCGATCGCGAAACGGAGCGATTTACCAGTTACCAGAACGTTCCCACCGATACCCATAGCTTGAGTAACAACGTTGTTGCGGCGATTCATCAAGACCGCGAGGGCGTACTCTGGGTGGGTACGAGTGGTGGTGGGCTCAATAGGTTCGATCGCGAGACGGAGCAATTCATCAGTTACCAAAATATTCCCGGTGACGCCCATAGCTTGAGTAACAACAATGTTCTGTCGATTTACCAAGACCGGGAAGGGGTGCTCTGGCTCGGCACGTTTGGCGGTGGACTCAACAAATTTGACCGCGCGACGGAGACGTTTACTCACTACAGGGAAAAAGATGGGCTGCCGAATGATAAAATCTATGGGATATTGGAGGATGATCAGGGAAACCTCTGGCTCAGCACCAACGGGGGATTGTCCAGGTTTGATCCTCGGACAGAGACTTTCAGAAACTATGATGTGAGAGATGGATTGCAAAGCAACGAATTCAATATGGGTGCTTACCACAAAAGCAGCAGCGGCGAGATGTTTTTCGGTGGCATCAATGGCTTCAATGTTTTTTATCCAGATAATGTTAAGGATAATCCGTATATTCCGTACATTGTTATCACTGATTTCAAGTTGTTCAATGAGTCTGTAGGGGTAGGCGATGATTCGCCGCTAGAGAAGTCTATTGAAGAGACCGATGTAATCGAACTGTCCTACGAGGAGGACTTCTTCTCCTTTGAGTTTGCTGCCCTGCACTATACTGATCCGGAAGAGAACCAGTACGCGTACATGATGGAGGGACTGGACAAGGGTTGGAATCACGTCGGCACCAGGCGGTTCGCCGGGTACACCAGCGTGCCGCCGGGCGAGTACACGTTCCGGGTCAAAGGTTCAAACAGTGATGGTGTCTGGAATGAAGAAGGCGCTGCGATCCGCATCGTCATCCCCCCGCCATTCTGGGAAACCTGGTGGTTCCGAGTTTTGGTGGGCATGCTCGTAGTTGGCGGTGTGCTCGGCGCCGTTACCTGGCGGATCAGATCTATTGAGGCACAAAGGCGGCGACTCGAGATCCTGGTGGATGAAAGAACCAAAGAACTGAGAGATACGCTTGTCGAGCTAGAGCGTGCTAAGGAAGCTGCCTTGGAAGCGCAGCGCGCGGCTGAGGCCGCCAGCCGGGCCAAGAGTGTCTTCCTGGCCAGCGTGAGCCACGAACTCCGCACTCCCCTCAACGCTATCCTGGGTTTCACGCAGTTGATGAACCGGGACATTGGACTCAGCACCGAACAACGGGAAAACCTGGGCATCATCAACCGGAGCGGAGAGCACTTGCTGGGCCTGATCAACGACGTGCTGGACCTGTCCAAGATCGAGGCCGGCCGGGCGATGCTGAACGAACGGGACTTTGACCTGCACCACCTGCTCGACGGACTGGAAGAGATGTTCCGCCTGCGGGCCGAAAACAAGGACCTGATGTTGACCTTTGACCGGGCCTCAGATGTGCCCCAATACGTGCGGACGGACGAGGGGAAACTGCGCCAGGTATTGATGAACCTGCTCGGCAACGCGGTCAAGTTCACGCAAGAAGGAGGCGTGGTGCTACGGGTGCGGGTTGTGATTCTCTCCCCCTCGCAGGCGGAGAGAGACGAGAGGCAGTGGCTACTCTTCGAGGTGGAGGATACCGGCCCCGGTATTGCTCCGGAAGAACTGGAAGCTGTGTTCGATCCCTTTGTGCAGACGAAGACCGGGCAACAGTCTCCGGAAGGAACCGGTCTGGGGTTGCCCATCAGCCAGCAATTCGCGCGCCTGATGGGCGGTGGCCTCAGCATGAGCAGCGAGTTGGGACAGGGGAGCATTTTCCGGTTCGAGGTGCCGGTTGAGGTAGTGGACGCATCCGCTGTGCGGGCGGTGCAACCTTCGCGCCGGGTGATCGGGCTGGAGCCCGGGCAACCCACCTATCGCCTGTTGATCGTGGACGATGGGGAAACGAATCGCAAACTGTTGGTCAAATTGCTGGCACCTTTGGGTTTCGAGGTGCGGGAAGCAGTCAATGGTCGAGAGGCGATCGAGATATGGGAGCGTTGGGAGCCGCACCTCATCTGGATGGACATGCGCATGCCGGTCATGGACGGTTACGAGGCCACCCGGCGGATCAAGGCTACGACCAAAGGCCAGGCCACCGTCATCATCGCGCTGACTGCCAGCGCCCTCGAGGAAGATCGCGCGATCATCTTGTCAGAAGGTTGTGATGGCTATATACGCAAGCCATTCCGTGAGGCAGAGCTCTTCAACGCGTTGACCGAGCATCTGGGCGTACGCTTTGTCTACGAGGAACTGGAAACAAGAGAGCCCACCCAGGACGTGCTGGGCTATCCCGTCCCGCGAGGTCCTGACGCAGCGCTAGTCGAAGAGCTGACGACCATGCCCACCGAATGGGTGGCGGATTTGCACCGGGCAACGGTCAAGGCTGACTGGAATATGATGCTGACTCTTATCAATCGGATCCGAGGGGAAAATGCAGCCTTGGCTGATGCGTTGGTAAATTTGGCCCGTAATTTCGAGTACCGAGAGATCCTGATGCTAATTCAACAAGCTGGAGGACAGGAATGACCGATCGCCGGGATGATGTTCCAAAGGGAAATATCCTGATCGTGGATGACAACCCAGC
>JBHLNY010000211.1:0-6287 GCA_048941065.1 Promethearchaeota archaeon | reverse complement strand
CTACTTTTCTTTTATGTATTGCTAGTTTTTCTTCGCTCATGTCAAACACAGGGTTGGGATTATTGCACGAAACGATCTTTTTTTATATTAATTTCCATATTTTTGTTTAATTCCATTAATGAAGTAAATTATAAATTCTTTGATAATTAAAAAAATAAAATCTCGTGTTAAATAATTAGGAAAATTAGGAAACCGTAATCCTACTTTTCTTTTCTTCTTCCAGTTCGAGCCTCTTCTTTTTACGGCGAGCCATCTCAACAAATGCTTCAATTCGGGTAATCATACCTGCCTCTCCTGAATGTTCGTCCATTGTTATTTCCAAGAAAGGCAAACCAACAACCTTCATATCTCGCATTATTAGTTCTGATATTAAACTGTCTGGACCACAAGCAAAACTAACAAGAAAGATAACTCCATCGATTTCATCACGACCTTTGGTAAGGAAATACCTTATAGATTGCATGATTTCTTCTTCATGCTTCCAGTAGTTCCTCAGGCGTTTATTGACAATCACTGGCACTTTAAAGATAGATTCGGGTAGATTTTCTATGGTTAAGACTTCTACTCCTTGATCTCTTAATTTCTTTTGGAAATCTAAATTAATAAATGTATCAAAGATGTTATAAGCATGTCCAAGAAGTAAGAATCTTAAATCACCTTTATGTTTTCTTTTAGGTAAAGTAAATGGGCGATTATATTCTACAAGTCTTAAAGCATGATTTACGGGAGCTCCATCCTGTAAAAATTTATGATATTCATCAAAATATTTCTGTGCTTCTCTATACGCGTTAAGAGCTTGATTTTGATTTCTTCCTAATTGTCTTCCAAGTTCAATAGCAGAGGTTGCTATAGGGAACTCTTTTACATTCACTTCAAAATTTAAAATTTTAGGTACATTTGGTAATATTTTAATTACATCTGGCAGGGATAAGAATTTTGGACAGAAATATGCTTCTTTTACTTCTGCTACATATCGAGGAACAAAAAGATAGTCTAAATCAGGGTGATCTCGTACTAACTTTAGTACTTGCCCATAATAAATTTTTACAGGGATACATAGTTCTCCAAATCCATGAGTAACCCCCTCTTCAACGATTTTTTTATTAGTAGGGGGACTTAAGACTATTTCTACGTCTAGTTCTTCAAGAAGTTTTTTCCAAAAAGGATAATACCTATAAAAGTGAAGAGCTCTTGGTAATCCAACCTTTATTTTAGTTTTACTTTTTTCTTCTTGTGTTTCCATCTTATAAGTTCCTCAGAATCATCACGCATCTGGGGTATTATATACAAGTAAATCCCTAATCTTGTCCATCATATTATCAGTTAATCGTTTAAGTTCATCATATTCTGGTACTGGTTTACCCCAATATTTTTGATGCTCCATGAATGGAGGTCCTGCTTTTAATATTTGACCTTTATAAAATTTCAACATTTTAGCATGTTTAGGATATGTAGCTTCTGTTCCAGTTATACCAACTGGGATAATTGGGACTTGTGTTTCAATTGCTAACCGCATAGGACCTGTATGACCTTCTAAAAGTTGACCACCTCCAAGATTAGTAGTCCCCTCTGGGTATGTGCAAACTACTTCCCCCTGATCAAGGAGTTCTTTAGCAAATTTGTAAGAATCCACATCATGCATTCCTCTCTTTAATGGAAAAGCATGATGATTTCTTACCCAAGCATTAACGAGTGGTATTTTAAATAGCGATTGTTTTGCCATCTGCCACATTACTCGCCTAGGTGGGTGATGTATCAGAGTTGTCGCCAATATAAGTACATCCCATTCAGAATTGTGACTCGGACAAATAAGAACACCTCCTTCTTTTGGGATATATTTCTCAAAATCAATTGCTTTATATGGCATCATTAAGTTTGACCATGCATCAACTAATTCTCCTGAGAAAGCCATCACTGTTTTTTGAAATTGTCTCCGTACTCCAAATTCCTCTAAACTCCTTAAGAGAGAATACCATGAATCATCAATAAGCCTAAGAATTCCCTTCCCCTGATCTTTCAAATAACTCATGAAATCAAATTTAGGAATTTTTTCAATTTCTTCAGGTGACCCAATTGAAAGTTCTTTGTTTTCTTCTTTCCCATAGGTACCTTCTCGTAATTCCCAAATAATTGTCCTTAGTTCATCAGTCAACCTTCTTATATCTTCATATGATATCGTATCAAGGTTATAGTCGTGATAATAAATTGGATCACCAACACGTACTATAACTTGAGTTGGCTTCATAACTAGTTTTCCCTTGGGGAGTGCATTCCTTGAGCCTACTACGGCCATAGGGACAATCGGAACATCCATCTCTATCGCAAGACGAACAGCACCAGTTTTAAATTCACCTAATTCTCCCTCCATACTGCGTGTACCTTCAGGGAATATTCCAACCCATTCTCCTCCTCGGATAACTTCTTTTGCTTTTTCCCATCCGCGTTCTGGATTTTCACGGTCCACCTTGAAAGCTCCAAGATTATTGAAAAGTGTTCTAACAATAGGAGTCTTAAAGTTATCTAATTTGCTCATGTAACGTATTCTGCGATGACAAGCAGCGCCATAGAAGAATGGGTCTATATGGGATTCGTGATTGCCCACTAGAATACCCGGACCATACTCTGGAAACATATTTCCTTTTGGATATTCGGTTTTAAAATTCCAAAAGGTACGAACAGCCCATTTTATATATATATAAGCAGCCCACCATTGTAAGCGACCTTCTATTTGCTTTAGATCTAGTCTTTTGATGATATATCGATAGAGGTCGTTCAAGGGATCAATGGGGTTGAATTTCATAAGTTTGTAAAGCCAATCTTGATGACGTTTTTCATATTTTAGTTCTTCTTGCATTTTTTCTTCAATACTTTTCTTGAGATCAAACTCTCTTGCAGTTTCTACTCCTGTTTTCTGAACTTTTTCTAGTTCCATAATTTTCACTTATAATTATTAAAAAAAGCTTGAAAATTTATTAAAACACGATCTTTTCAGCTGAATTATTTTTACTTAAAGACTTGTTTATTTAAAAAATTATTGGTTAGAGTAATATACTAAGAAGTATGATTATATTTATCATTATAACACTTTTTAAAGATTAGATATGAGATTTAGAAATATAAAAGAATTTAATATTTAATCGGTAAAGATTTTTGAGTACTTGATTCTTGTGAAATTTTTTTATCTAATATATTTAATAAATCGTCTAACGAATCAATTAATAAATTAGGTTTTTGTTCAGCTAAGATTTCTTTTTTACTTACTCCGCTTGAAATTGCAATTGTCCAAAAACCAGCTTCTCGACCAGCAATTATATCAGATGGCATATCTCCTATCATTAAGAATTCATCTCTTTTTCTTGATTTATAATTTTCAATAGGTGGCTGCAGTGCCATTGGATCCGGTTTTTGAACAGGGATTCTATCGCTCCCATATATGTCTTTAAAGAATTTCTCTATTCCTTCTCTCTCTAAGTGGTTCACAATAGTCTCTGTTTTATTATGGGATACAATGTAGAGATCAAAAAATTTTTTGAATCTTTTCAATATCGGTTTTACTCCTGTATATAATGTTGCCTCTTTAGAATATTCTAAATATTTTGAAAATGTTTTAATTGCAATTCTCAATTGTTTAAAATATGTTAAACCTTGAAGAGCGCTAATATGTCTAAATATCTCATATGATTCAAGAAGTACTTTAGGAAGCGGATAACCCTGAATGGTTTCTAAAAGGGCTCCTATCTCTTGGAAGGTAATATCCATATCAGTATCAACCTTATATTCAACAAAGACTTCATCGATGGACTTTTTGAGGGGCTCTCTAATATCAAGTAAAGTTCCATCGAAATCGAATATTATAGCACGAAGAGACCCAGCTCGAAGATGGTTTATTAATTGATTCCCGTTATTCATGATATTATTAAAAATGGGTGAAAAACTTAATCAGATAATGTTTTGTTATCGAATTGTTTATTCAAATATTCATCTATAGTATAAAAAGATTTTTAATCTAAATCAAGTATCAAAAGTATGATAGTTTCTTGAGATTTTTTAATTTTGATAATATTGACGTAATTTTAGCCAATTCGTAGGCCCTATTTACATTGGTCTAAGAGTTTTCTAGCTTCCATGCTCCATAGCCTAGAATAAACCCAGTTATCAATAAATTATATACTGCTATTTTTTGTCCTACTACATGAATGAATAGTCCTATCGGTGTTGTATTATCTGGCACTAGAAAAAGAAAACTATAGTATATCCCCAGAATTATGGCTGAGATTACCAAAACATAAAAATAAAAATTAGAGTAAAGTTTGCTATGGTAGATTGTGATTGAATAAAGAATGATACTAAAAAATATAGATGAAAATGCAATGAGAACAAAAATATTATGAGCATCGTTTAAAGTATCTGACGGTGTAAGTGCAATCCCGATATATGAAATTCCTGTAAGAATTCCTAAAATCGATCCTATCTTACTAAGCTTTATTTGTTTTTTATTTTCTTTAAAATTAGAGGATAACACACTATAGAATGGTATATGAGAAAATCCCCAGATTAAAAGTGTTATTGTAAATATCATAAAGGAAATTCTATTAGTTAAACCAGAATGGGCGATAGTTCTGCCCAGATCACTAAAAAAATTATTCCAAAACAAATATCCAGATGTTGTTGGGTCAATATATGTCCCTCCTTTATAATAGAACATGGCAATGAATGTTAAAATAATGAATTGGAGACTACCAACCATTATAAAAACAAATGCACTTGATTTCCACTTTTTTAAAATCATGAAGTTAATATATTGTATCAGATGTTATTAAAAAGTTAAATGTTTAATTGAATTAATTAATTAGCACATTTTTAAATAAAAAAAAATGGAAAAGAAAGTTTATTCAAAAATTAATACTAATTCAAAACATAAAGGTCTTTCCAGTCCAAATGGAAATTCAGTCCCATATTGTAATTTTGACAGATTCCCATGATGGAAAATTACTTATTAGAGCAATAGATAATTTATATAAAAAATCTAATAATTGGGTGAAAAAGAAATCAAAAGAATTACAAAGAAGGCAATTTTCAGAAAAGTATGTGAATACATTTTTTGCGAGGAGTTGAAAATAAACCTCTCTTTTAATTTATAATCGAAGTAATATTATAGAGATCAATCATTTAATTAGATATTATATTTTAGGATTTGAAAAACAATATGTCAATTAAAAAAGGAGAATGGATAAAAGTAGATTACGTTGGAACATTTGACGATGGTACAATTTTTGATAGTACAGAAAAAAGTGGAGGTAATCCCTTAAAGTTCCAGGTAGGAATGGGACAATTAATTAAAGGATTCGATGATTCTGTTATAGGTAAAAATATTGGAGAAGAATATACAATTAAGCTAAAGCCTGCTGAAGCATATGGTGAATACAAAGAAGGACTAACTCAAAAAGTTCCAAAAGATCAATTTCCCAAAGATCAAGAACCCCAACCAGGTATGATGTTGGTTGTAATGGGACCACAAGGTCAAATGCTCGCATCAATAAAGAAAATTGAAGAGGATGATGTTATTATTGATTTAAATCATCCAATGGCAGGTAAGGTTTTAAATTTCAAAATTAAAATTGTTGAAACTAATTGTGAACCCAATCCTCCTAATGTATGTGGTTGTGGGACTCAACATAGCCACGACCATGATCATGGGGGATGTTGTTAGAATATTGTAAATTCAAATATGTTTAATAATTAGTTCATCTCATATTTTTTTTTATTATATTATAAGTTCTACAATTTCAATATCTTAAAATTCTAAACCTCATTTAATAAACCATCATAAGGATATAGAGCAGTAAGTTTACAAATATGGCTAATGATAAAAATATAAATTCTGAAAAATCCTTCAATAATATTTTTTGGCCTCTATATCTATTAAATGGGTTCCAAAGTATAGCTTATGGTGCAATAATTGTACTTGTTGTTCCCCTCGCTTTAATTATTTGGCCAAATGATTCAGCAGATATTCATGCGTTAGAAATGGGAATATTATATACTACGCTATCATGGTCCTCCTCTTTTGCAGGATTACTTTTCGGCAGATTAATTGATAAATACTCTCGAAAAAAGATAATTATTATTATTTCAATTTTTCGGGGAACATCAATGCTTTTATTAGGATTTGCTGTTTATGGTGGTGAAGTGAATACATGGTGGTACTTCTTTACTTTTATTGCTCTTTTTGGTTTTTTTGCTGGAGGTTCATGGCCTGCCATAAATTCACTGTCTAATGACGTTGT
>JBHLNY010000210.1:0-6288 GCA_048941065.1 Promethearchaeota archaeon | reverse complement strand
AAGAAGTTATATGAAGATGATTATAGAAGGTTAAAAAGGGCTGTTTTTGAGGATATGGTTAATACAACTAATTTTAATGATTTTGACAAAGAAAAATATATAGAAGCGTGGTCTCAACCAGGTGCATTATTAGGAGGTGTTAATTATTATAGGGCTAATACAAGTTTTGATGAATTCACAGGAATCATAGAAGTACCAACATTAGTAATATGGGGGATGAAAGATGTAGCTTTATTACCACAACAACTAGAAGGATTATCTGATTATGTTAGAAATTTAAAGATAGTGCGAAGCGAGAACTCTTCCCATTGGATTACGCATGATGATCCTGATTTGGTTATTTCTGGCATTAAAGATTTTTTACTTGAATAATCATAGCCCAAATAAAATAAGTTCTTTATATTAATTAAAAATAGATTTTTTCTACGTTTTCACAGTTTTGAGATAAAATAAAGATAACTAAATATTATATGATAAAAGAAATAAATTTAAAAGTTTCATTTATCCATTGTATTATAATAGCATTAAAAAAAAACATTTAATTTTTACCAAGAATTATATTAATTGTAAAAATTCCTGAAGCTAAAAATGGTAGAAAACGATAAGAATTTTTCTTGGACAATTAAGCTTGATTGGTTGAATATTTTAAACTTATTAGAACTTGAAAGTATTAAACAAATATCGGAATTTAAAAAAGATAGAGTAATTAAGAAAATTACTAAGATATATGGTACAGAAGCCTTATTAGAATTTGAGCCTGAGCGTTTAGATAACCTAGTTGCTAATGAACTTAAAGAAGTAATGAAAAAAGAATTAGCTCTTAATGCAAGGAGACAAGAAAGGATTGAAAAAGAGATTCAGAGTAAAGTTATACCTTTTAAAAGAGGAGGTATAATAAGACTAGATCCTCAAGATTTAAAAAAATTTAATGGAGATCCAGAAAAAATGTTAAAATATTTCTACAAAAAATTCCTTGGGGAGGATGATGATGACACCGATGATGATCAGGATAGAACTAAAGAAGATAATGCGGGTTATTATATTTAAAAGCTTATTTGAAATTTAAAACTAGCTCCTTTTTGAATATTAATAAAAAGTGTTTTTAAGTTATTTTGTCTCTTAAACGACTCAAATTTGATTTTTTCACCTTTCTATAACTCATAAAAAGTAAGAGATAGAATAAACAAGACCATAAAATCCATGATAAAACTTGGAGTGAATTGAGATTTAAAAGATAATTCAAATAATCTTCAAAGATTTCAAAACCAAGTTCCTTGAGCTCATCTGGGAAACTAATTGCATCAGAATGTAGTTTTATTGCAATAACCTCATGATCATTACGAGCTAAGTTTTGAAAAATATTCACAATTGACATATTAGTTGGATTATCCAGTCTTAATTTAATAAAACAATTTAAATCTTCATTTGTGTGGACATCCGAACCTCCAAAACATATTAAACTATTATTTAAACAAAATTCTCTAATTTGATTATCCTGTATCCTATCTCCGTTTACAATTTCAAAACCATCAACACCCCAATTCATTAAGTCTGTAAAATTATAAGGGACACCAAATCCACCGTTTTTATTTGGTTTAGCATTGTAATGGTTAACAATCACATACCCTCCCTTACTTTTTACATATTTAATCATCTCAGAAGCATTCATCACTTTAGTAAATGGATTTTCTGACATGGGTGGTACTATAGTTTCTTCAATACCATAATAATTCATATGAATATCATGCACAATATCAGTCCACTCTACTGCCATGAAAACTATAAAATCTAATTCATTTTCCTCTACGAATTTCTGAGCTGCTTTTGCTCCACGAATATTATCATGATCTGAAAAGGCAGCGCCAGAGATCCCCTGCTTAATATAATACATAACTCTTTGTTCAACTGTTAGCCAGCCATCAGACATGGTTGTATGACCATGGAAATCAAATAAAAACTCATCTTCAGCTAGATTAGTCTCTATACGATGAGTTGGAAAGGGAATAGAAATTAAAAGAACATTAGCTGTAAGAAATAAATATGCTGTTCCTAACAGATATATGAATTCCCTTTTTCCTGCTCTTGAATAATTTGAAAGTCTAGTTTCTTTTCTTGGTAATTTCTTCCTTCTATTAGATTCATAATTTAACCTTAAATTTGGATGTAATAGTTTTATTACGATATAAGAAATCTTAATAAGTAAAATTACAAAAGAAAGTCTTACGCCTAGTTGAACAATAACCATAAAATAACGAGATACAAAATAAAATCCTAATATTAAATACCCTATAAGGATTATAGTTCCGATTACCAATACAGCTATAGAGAATAGCTTAAAAGTAAATCTAATACAATCATCGATAGGATACATTAAAATTTTATATTTCTCTGATTTAATAACGCCAATTTTTTTAAGAGATAAATAAATGATCCTAAAAACAAAATATAGTATAAAAAAAGCAATAAGCCAATAGAATTTCATACCAAAAATATAAGCTAAGCCCATAAAAGGTTCAATAAAATATCTAAGAATGGGAAAAGTGGAAGAATAATCTGCAGATACATCATTTTGGGCAAGTGCATCGTAGAAAATGACTTCCCGTTTATTTGTTATACTAAGTATTATCAAAAAGATAATCCAAATAAAGAAGAATAAAGAACAAATAGAAAATGATTTATTTTTTTTTACAATAGTACCAAAGGACATACTATTAAATCTGAGTTAATTGTTTAATAAGCTTTAATTTTTGTAAAAAAATAAAAAAAAATTAGGATTTAATTACTTTTTAGTAGTTCTTAATTTTAAGATTATCAATATTGAAATAAAGCCAAGAATCCCAAAAAATATAAATAAATTATATCCAGGAATAAAAGCAGATTCGGTTTGATTATTATTTATGGATCCTACTGGATTTTTTATTAATATCATTTGGAGATCTTTTTCTATAGTGAATCCATTTGATTCTCCTGCCACATATATATCATTTGTAGATTGTTCTATAATGAAATCATGAGCATAGTCATAGTCACCACTATCCCAAATAGTTTCCCACTCATTATCTCCATCACTATCAAATTTAGCTAAATATATATCTTGAATTCCCGCTTCAAAACCTTCAGTATATCCCATAAAAAACAGGTTCTCTGAGGAATCTAAAGCTATACCTACTCCAAGATCCATGTAAGAACTACCCCAAATTTTGCCCCATAAAGGTATACCTGAATTATCTAATTTAACTACAAAGAAATTGTTATCTCCTGTACCTATATCTGGATGATATGTAAATCCCGATACATAAATATTATTATTGGAATCTATAACCATATCTTGCGGTCTATCGAGTGTTGAGCTGCCCCAAGTTGTATTCCATTTTAAAGTCCCTGAAGTGTCATAACAGAGCAGTCCTAATTCAGAATTTCCAAATCCAAAGCTAGTTGTCTCTCCCATTATAAAGATATTCCCTTCAGAGTCAAAATCAATAGCTTTTGCTCTATCATTTCCATCCCCGCCCCATGTTTTGTACCATTGAAAATCTCCAGTATTATTATATTTTAAAAATAAGAAATCTTGACCAACAACACCGAAACCACTTGTAAAGCCCGCAATAAATATATTACCTTGTTCATCAACAAAAAGATCGCTCCCAAAGTCGTTTTCGGTACTATCGCCCCATGTCCGGTTCCAGATTAAATTGCCTAAAGTATCATATTTTACAAGAAATATATCATCTGATATTCCAAAACTTCTTGCTTTTCCCGTAATATAAATATCATCTGAAGAGTCTATGTATATTGAACTAATACTTTCTGAAGCAACTCCCCCCCAAGTTATATCCCATTGATATTCTCCTAAAGAATTATATTTTATGAGGGAGGCATTTGATGATCCCCCTATTTCTATATCTCCTCCTAAATAAACATCACCACTAGAATCGATAGCTACAGCATATCCATAATCTGAACCGTTTAATCCCCAAGTTCTAATCCATTCTTCCGAACTTGATAATTTCAAATGATTAATATTGGATAAAGGGATGTTTGTATTATTCTTAGCTAATGTTGAAGAACTCATCCAAACAATGGAGAAAGATATTAATAGAATTCCAAAAAGAAAAATTAACTTTTTATTGCTAATCATTTTTTAGTCAGAATTTTAATAATTAATACAATAAGTTTATAGAGATATCATAGGTTAAGTTTATAAATATTTATCTAATAGTTTTGAAGAATTTGTAAATTTTTGAAAAATTCTAACATCAACAATCGGGATTTCACTAATTATTGATTTACTCAATTCTTTCACATTAATTTTACATGAGTTAGAAGGTTTTGATCCTTTTAATATAAGATAGAGAATAGGCATTTTATAATTAGAAGGTTCAATGTCTGGATCTAAATTATTAAGAGAGATTTTCAGTTTTCGAATAATGTATTTATACAATTCTATTTTGGTTTTTATATTATTAGAACAAAAAATAGTTTCCCAAAGATGATTTCGATTATTTAATCGAATCATTTGGACTTTTTTAATGTATTTCTCCTTACCAATTACTTCAACAAGAAAGATTCCCCGTTTAAATGAAGAATCAATTGCACAAGCAGCCTCGGAAGACCCAGGATTATAAATCCAACCATCAAGTACAAATTGCTTATGAAAATGACCCAATGCCAAATAATCAATCCTATGTCTAAGGTGTTGAATTTTGTCTATACAAATACCAGGGACATTTTTCATTTGACCTTCAATTCCAAAATGTTGTAAAAGAATGTGGAACATACCATCAGTATTATATATCCCTTTTCTTATTTTTGATAAATAGGATATTGGTGTTTCACCCAGATATCGAGTACCATATATTACAGCATTCTTAATTTTGACTTTACCCCCTTTACATGTTTCAAAATTATAAGGTTTAAACATCTCTTTAGGTGTAGCTTGAAGATCAGCATCTAAAAGGATAATCAGTCCCAAATTAGCTAAAAATTTTAACCAAGATTGACCTCGTTGTTTAAATCTTACCCCTCTGGAAAATTTGCGAATATCATGATTTCCTTCAATTGCTATAATCAAAATAGAATTTTCTGTGTATTCATAAAAGTTTTTTAACATGTTTACGATTTTATTTAGTTTTCCTGGTAACATTTCTAATGATGTGAATACATCACCTCCTAATAATATAAAATCAATATGATAACTGATTGCATGTTCTAAAATTTCTTGAAAGGCTCGAATAAAATCATCTGATCGATATTCATTTCTATATTGATGACTACCAAGGTGAAGATCACTTGCATGGATAAATCGGAAAAAGTTTTGATTAGTATTTAAAGATTTTTCAAAACTCCCGAAATTAGCTTTAAAATGATTATAATTTGCCATTTATGAAAAAAATTAAACTTCCTAAATTATTATTTAAAATATCAAATTTTAATTTTTAAATAATAAAAGCCTAAGATAATTGTGAAATATATTTAAAACAAAATTTAATTTAATAAAATTATGAACAGTGAAGACACAAAGTATGAATTAGGAGTAATTCACGGTAGATTCCAAGTCCTCCACAATGATCATGTGAAATACTTACTAGCAGGAAAAGAATTATGTAATCATATAATTGTAGGTATTACTAACCCAGATCCTTCATTAACAAAAAGTGATGATTCAAATCCTCATCGTAGTATGCCTCTCGCAAACCCTCTAACATATTATGAAAGATACATAATGATAAGGGAAGTTCTTAAAGAAGAAGGGTTGGATTTATCAGAATTTTCCATTGTTCCTTTCCCTATTAATGTCCCTGAGCTCATAAAATTTTATGTTCCTATGGATGTCGTATTTTTTCTTACTATTTATGATGATTGGGGGAGGCAAAAAAAGAAATATTTACAATCTCTTGGATTGAACATTCATGTTTTATGGGAAGTTTCATTTGATAAGAAAGGGCTCAGCTCAATTGATATTCGTGATTTAATGATTAAAGATAAGCCCTGGGAGCATTTAGTGCCTTCAAGTGTGGTAAAACTCGTAAAAGAATGGGATATAATAACTAGAATAAAAATCATAAGTAGAAAACAAAAATAAATTTAAAAAATTCTTTAGTTAAACGAAATCGAATACCTTCCCCTATTTTTTGAATATTTAAAAATAAAAATGGATATCACAATTTTATATAAATTTGTCAAAAATTTAAATATGTTTGTATAATAATTCTTGTTGGTACCCATAATTAAATCCAATAAAAGAAAAATTGATGCTTATGGCTATACAAGAAATGGGTAGTGAAATTG
>JBHLNY010000209.1:0-6292 GCA_048941065.1 Promethearchaeota archaeon | reverse complement strand
ATTAAAGTATTTCAAGATGAGAATAAAAACGAATACTATGCCCTACTTTCAGATTTCTATCTTGACAAAATATTTCCGAAATACATCTTAACAACCATAAAGGAATCTTATGAACAAAAATCTAAAGCTAATAAAGTTTTAACTGAGTATCTTAATGTTCTTGAAGAATCCTATTTCAATTTAAAGTCCGAGAAAAAATCTAAAGATTAAACTTTAATTTTTTTTTTTCTTTTTATTTTTTTTATTTTATCCAAACTTACGCACAGTTTTCATCAAATAACTTCCCATTAAAGGATTTTTTATTTGAATCATTAAATTGGATATTGTTTATTCACATTCTTTACCTTCTTGCATATTTATTTTTATAAATGCTTCCTCTTGTAAATTCCGTTGCTCTGATTTAACTGATCTATTTACTTGTCCTAAATATTTTATAGCAGCACTTTTCCCGGCTTGTATATTTTCTATTAACTCCGTTTTATTATCACCACCTGATATTATTAAAGCAGTTTGAAATGAATGTTCAGGTTCTAATGATCTGAATTTTATCTGTAAAGCAGATAAGATTTCTCCAGAACCCTCATATAATGTATTCGAAAGGTTTAGTTTCTCATTATTTATTTTAAAATCCTTTGTTAGACATGACTCGAAGTTTGTCGATTTAGATATAGGAGAAAACCCTCCATGTAACCCTGTTTTATCGTATTGATAGATAGTATCACTTTGCTCATCAAATCCTGAAAAATCATTGTCGAATCCCTCAAGTCCATTAATATCAAAGTCAAAAACAAAATACATTGAAAAATCGTTTAATTTATAACCTGAAATATTTTTTAGAGTAAAAAAGGTATTAATATACGGTACTTTTGGACGGTTAAAAATATCTATGTACAAACGTACGAATTCTTTTTTAGTAAATTGGTGTGGCTTTAACTTACCTTCTTTTATTAATTTCTTTAGATATTCTGTAATATTGAAATCAAGTGTAACTCTATGGATCACAGAGCCCATACGAGTATTTACCATATTGTAAACGGGAGTCGGTTCAACATTCTTTAAAATAACAGGAATAGTACCTATTGTTTTACCTATTAATCTAAAACTAAACCAAGGTCCTGCGTATTCTTGTTCTGTTAAATATATTAAATATTTTTGTTTATAAGTAATTTCTTTAATAGAGAAACCCATAATGTATCCAGATGCGTCTCAGGTTGCTAATATTTGATTAAATGCAACTTTTAATACTATTTTTCTCAAACCTCCATTAAATAATTTCAATATCAAAATTATCTATTATTTAAAAGAAATAGAGAAAATAAAAAGTTTGTTTCTTACAATTTATAGAGTTTCTATAACTCGATACGCAACATATAAGAAAGCATCGTTTACACCAGTTCCAGTTTTTGCTGAAGTAAGAATGTAATGGAATCCAAATTCTTTTGCAACAGTTCTTATATCATCTTCACTTATAACTATCTCATCTAATAAATCTGATTTATTCCCAACTATTATAATAGGGATATCCTTGGGGATTGAATTTTTAATATCATTATACCAGAATTCAATACTCTTTAAATTATCAGGACGAGTTCTATCAATAACTATGAATGCTGTATTTGCCCCATTATAGAATTTTGATCTATAGGGTGCCATTTGGGTTACTTGTCCACCAAGGTCCCAAATGATAAAATTCATTCTAATTTGCTCACTAAGAATTACTACTTTTTTGGAAATTTGTACTCCAATAGTAGATATATAATCTTGTTCAAACTTATTCTCAACAAATCGCCTTATAAGAGACGTCTTACCTACTGCGTAATTCCCAGTTAGTATTAATTTATTAGAATATTCCCCTTCAATATTAGGTAATTCTCCCTCTCGAGTTTTGGATAAAGCTTTTATTATTTCAGGAATCTGTGGAGAGACATCTTCATTACCGTCTAACACAAGCTCAATTTTACTTGCAATATGTTCTGAATAAACTCTTAATTCAATATCAGAGGTTTTAGGATCTGCCACCGTGGTAAGAATAGAAAGGGGACCCATACTGGCAAACGCAAATTTTTTATCATCAATAAGTGTAATATTAAAAAAATTGCTTTGAGTTCCAAACTCACTTTTAATTCTGTCAATATAACTATCAAGAATTGCTGAAATTACACCGATTACCGAATCATCAGCAGATTTTTCTTTAAATTCTGAAGATATAATAAGTCCGGCTCTGTCACATATCGCTACTGCTAAAACACCTTCAATTTCATTCATGTAATTTACTAAAATCGATCTTAAGAGTGTTTCATTAGGGAGTTTATCCATTTTTTTATCAGTTTTCCTTCTTGGTGATTTCAGAATTAAGAATATATAATTATTAAATAATATAAAAATAACTATTTAGATAATACTAAAATCATCCTTAGAGTACATCTCCATACTATAACATTTTTTATCTAATTATTTGTCTCTTTTTATGTATGATGGGTTTTGTTTCTTTTAAAGAGGATAAGGAAGATATATTAAAATATGAAGAAAACATTGCGAAGATTTTAGACCGAGCAGTTAAATTGTTTAGAAAAACAGACTTGAATGAATTAGCGGAGAAATGGGATAAAATTTTAAAAAATTACCATGCTAAAAAACAATAAAAGTAATTTTATTTATTTATAGAATATTTTTTGTCGAAGGAATCTCATCGGAGACTATCTTTATAGCTTCCTTAATGGATCTAGCTAATGCTTTGAAAGCGGCTTCAACTTTATGATGCTGATCTCTACCATAAAGAACTTTTAAATGTAAATTTACTTTAGCATTTTCTGCGAAAGAATTAAAGAAATGATTAATATCTTCTATAGCTACATCCTCTATATTACATTCATTCAAATTTAAATCTAATATTAATGACTTACGTCCACATATATCAATAGCACATCTTACTAAGGATTCATCCATAGGAATAAGAGCCGATCCATATCTATTTATACCTTTTTTATCTCCTAAAGCTTTCACAAAACATTCTCCTAATACAATTCCTAAATCTTCTATTATATGATGAGTTAAATCCCCAGATGCATTCACAAAAAGATTAACTTGAGAATGCTTCGCTAATATTTTTAGCATATGATCCATGAATTTAAACCCCGTATCTATTTCATATTCACCAGAACCATCTAAATTTAACTCTATTTTGATGTTTGTCTCTTCCGTTTCTCTTGTTAATTTAACATTTCTTTTCATATATCTCAGTTTTAGTATAAGATGGTTTTTTCAATAAAATATCAAATTCTATGAAATAAATAATGATTCATAAACTTTTCATAAAATCAAAAATATATTCTTGATTTACTGTGGGAATTTGATATAATTTAAAAACAAAATGATCAATATCTTTTTGAATATCATCTTCTAATATATTTCTCTTCTCATTCGAATTAAGCAAAGTGTATACTTTTTCCTCTACATTTTTTGCAATGTTTCTTTCTTCATCTGTTTGAGGAATCACTATCGGGAAAGCTTTAATTTTCTCAATTAAAATTCTTGGAAATAATTTTTTATATGAACCAAATGATTTTATAAAGTAGTATGAAAGAAGAGTAGAGTTAATAATCCCTAAAAAATACAAGTGATTAAACTCAGGAATATTTGAATTTAGAATTTTCAAATTATAAAATGACTGGGATGTAAGTGAAAGATTTTTATAATAAGTAGCACAAATAAGATTATTTTCACTTAATTGCCGGATAATAATCCGATCTTCGTAAATTTTTAATTTCTTGTAGTTTATACCTTTCTTATCAATATCAATATATTTAAAATCTTTAATTTTATATCGGTTTATCGAAGAAATGAAAGGTTTTAAGTTTCTACCTTCTTTTCTCGAGCTATTTCCATGGATTATATTTTCTATCGAATCTTCATTTAAGGAACTGCCACATACTCTACATTTTAATTCTTTTTTTGGTATAGGCAAAAATTTTTGGCAATTATTACAAAAGATCACCTTACCTTCTTTGCCCAATTCAACACCCCTACTTAAAAATATCTTAAAATCGTTATTATTTATTAAATCATTTACTTTTTGGAAGTTATTATTTAAATGATCCAAAATAACTTTATCCACTGAATTCAGATTTATTAGAAATTTATAATCCCATTTTTCAATTAGATTTTGGATGACTTTATTATAATTTGGAACCCCATAGTGAATATTGATTATATTTTTTTCTCTCTTCTCCTTACTCTTTTCTTTTTGTAAAATTAAAATGATAGTTGAGACAACAGCTTCATCAAATTTTGGCCCAGTATAGTAAATCTCCTTAATTTTAGTAGAATTATAAATATATTTTCTGATTGAGGCCCGATTTGATAATGCAAGAAGTGAATCTGGAACGATATATCCCAAAAATCCCTGATCTTTTAATAATTTAATACCAAGTTCAATAAAAATTTGATAATAATCATATTGACCTTTTATAGAATTAAAATTACTCAATTTAATCATTTTCTTTTCTTCTATTGGAATATTTCTTAGAAATAAATAGGGAGGGTTTCCTACAACGAAGTTAAATGATCCTCTTCCATTAATCCTTAAAGCATTTATATTTTTTATATTAAATTTAGGAAATTGAAATTTATCTTCGTAGTTTCTAATAATTTTAAAAATTTCAAATAATACAGACTGAATATTTAGTTGGCATAAAAAACATGCAGTAGGATTGATATCTATTCCAAATATATTTTTTTTAACTCCATGAATTATTGATTTCGCTTCTTCTAGAGAAAATTCAATAATGTTCTTTCTATTGTAAATTGCTTTATAATGTTTTATTAATCTGTGAATAGCTTGAATAAGGAAACTTCCTGACCCACAACTTATATCAATTAATTTCTTACTCTCAATATTATCCTTATAATTATAGCCTATATTGCTTAAAATATAATTTACAATTGGAAATGGGGTATAAAATTCACCTAAAACCTTTCTTTCCTTATGATTTAATACCTTTTCATAGATCTGTCCGAATAAATCAAGATCTTTAGCTTTAGATTTATAGAAAGTTGTTCCTGAAGAATTTTGAACTAAATTCTGAGATTTTTCTATTTTATCTACTACTTTTTTTAAAAAATCTTTATCTAATTGCTTATAAAATTCTTGTGAAACAAGTTTCTCTATTATATTATTATTCTTTAAGTAGTCTATAAAATCATTCATCTATATCTTGAAGATATTGAAAATCAATTTCACTGTTTTTATTTGCTTTTTAATAAATAAAAATTTTTACAAAAGAACATTAATAGATTCATGGAAATAACAAAAAAAGAAATTCATAATTTTACAGAACGTAAATTTCCAAAAGAAATTTGTTTTAAGCCAATCGGAATAATACATTCTCCTTTTAAAACTCTTAAAGGTATTCCAATCCAGTCAATAATGTCAGATGTTAAAGGAAATATCGAACTATTTCCTAAATTTTGGCCAGCTTTAAAAGATTTAGAAGGATTTTCTCATATATTTTGTATTTATTTTTTTGATATAGTAAAATTACCTGTCCCACTTCAATCCAAACCATTTTTAAAAGATGAGATTAAGGGTGTTTTTTCTATTCGAACACCCTTTCGTCCCAATCCAATTGGATTATCAATATTAGAAATATTAAGAATTGAAGAAAATATTATAAATGTAAACCATATTGACATCCTAGATAAAACTCCAGTTTTAGACATAAAACCATATGTACCTCAATTTGATTCAATTCAAACAGAAAAGATTGGATGGTTAAAGGATCAAATAAAGAAAAAAGAAAGCTAAATTTGAAATTTAGTCCATATTTATTTATAAAATTTTGAATTTCTATCTAAAAAATATTTATATGTTATTAAATCATATGAATCTTGTTTATCTAAGAAGTTCATTAACATGAGATTAATATAAACCAATGATAGTAGGTTTAATATTTATTATTCTTTCGATTTCAATTTCATTACCGGTAATAATTTATCTTATTTTAAATGGTGAGAAATTTTTTAATCAGAGTATATTTTATATTTTAACCTTTTTATATTTCGTTCTTGATCTTAGCTTTCTCATTTCATTTAATTTGTCGACTGAACTTATCTTCGATATGGGAATAGCTCAGTATTTATGGAATCTCTCAATAATCTTATTAATTTTTAAATTGAGTATGATGAGCACTATTCACAGCTACATTTTATTAAAAAAGAAAATAAAAATAGCAACTGGGTTTCTTTATTCTCTTTTAGGAGGTATATTAATCAGTCTATTATTCCTAGAAAGAGT
>JBHLNY010000010.1:0-27399 GCA_048941065.1 Promethearchaeota archaeon | reverse complement strand
CTTCTATAAGTTGCCCTGATGCTTTTAAATAATATTTGAGATTTTTTATCGAATTTTTCAATTTCTTCAAATAATGGCGGTGCTAACGCGATGGTGGCGATAGACATTGGAATTTTATGCTTACGGCATAATAGATCAATTAAGTATGCAATAACTTCTGTATCGGTATATAATGTGCATTTATATCCAAAAGATTCCAAATATCTCCTATTTGTTCCATAAGAAGTTATTTCTCCGTTATGAACTACTGAACAATTTAATAAATTAAATGGGTGTGCCCCACCCCACCAACCAGGTGTGTTTGTTGGAAACCTTGAGTGTGCTAGCCACATATAAGCTTCGTACTCTGAAATTTTATAGAGATCTGCAATTTCGTTTGACCAACCATTTCCTTTAAATACACCCATATTTTTTCCAGAGGACATAACAAAAGCATTTTCAATATTTACATTGATATTCATTACGATTTGAACTATTTTCTCATCACAATTTAGAGTTTTACTTCTCTCAGGGTCAAAAAAAACTCTCCATATAATTGGAGGATTTTCGATCTCATTTGATATTTTTATTGGAATCGGTTCAGATTGAATAATATCACCATTCTTCTCAAGATATTCTAAGGTTTTTATTTTTGCTAACTCATCATCAAAAAGAAAATGAAATGCATAGTAATCTTTATATTTAGGATAGATTCCATATGCAGCATAACCTGCACCAAGTCCATTCTCTCTTTCTCTTAAAATAGATAACATATTAATTACTTTTTCGCCTGATATTCTGTTTCCATCTATATTAATAAAGCCAGATATGCCACATCCATCAAATACTCTCTGATTCTTAAATCTTTCAGGCAATGAAGTATAATTCTCCCATTTCATCTCATACTCACCTTATCAAATTTTAAGAATCTCGATTGATAGCTTCTCTTCCAATTGAATTAAATAATTCTTTCAAATCTCCAACATCTGGCTTATTAAATTCTAAACCAACTCTTTTTCGAGCTGCTTTTGACAACATTCCTATAGTTCCTTTTTGATAAAAGGAATTAAATTCAAATGCATAACCTTCTGTTATACTACCTCTCTCTGCTGCTAAATTTCGTAAGATTGTAAATATTTCAATTAGTCCCACTCTCATAGGACAAAGCTCATAACATAAATAACAGTCAAGACACATCCAAATTGATGGATCAGAGATTACATCATCAATTTTACCCTTAAGAAGATTACCGATAATTTTATTTGAGCTAAAATCTGTCATCTTAGAAAGAATACAATCATTATCACATGCTCCACATGAATAACATTTAAGCAAGAAATTGAGATCAAAATACTTTCGAATTTCTTCATTTTTCTCTTCGATAATTTTTACTTTTTCAAATAACAAATCAACGTTCGTTCTGTGATGTTTTCTTATAACTTCTTGAATATCAATCCCTAATGCAATACATAATAATTCTGAATAATATAAAACCGGTATATCATATTTATAATCTAACTTTTTCAATTCTTGTTGTAGATGATCAAATTGAATATAACATTGAGGACAACACACAACAATACAATCAACATCCTTCTCCTTCATGTTCCCTAATTTTGCATTAATTATTTCTAGTGAGAGGCTCGGTTTCCCTGCTCTTTCAAGACTCCCTCCACAACATTCCATTTTTAGATCATAGTCTACACTTTGAGCCCCTAAATCTCTAATTAAATCGTCGAATATCATAGGCTTTAAAGGATCATCTAACTGTACTTTATTACTTGGTCTGAGAAAGTGACATCCATAATGCACAGCTACTTTTAACCCCGTTAGTGGATATTTTAAATTATCTCTAACTTTTTCTCTCATAAATTTAGAGAAGAATTCGACCATATGAAAAACTTGGCACTTACCTTGAACTTCAATATCAATCTTATCTAAATAACTGTTCATTTTCCTCTTGAAATGATGATCCTCTTCGATTTCACCCTTAACTTTTTTGAGAGTTGTAAAACACCCATTACATGGGGTTAAAATAGCTTGGTTTTTTTGCTCTGCAAGAGCAAGATTCCGGGCAGCGGTTATAGAGAAAAGCAACTTATTAGAATTTTTTATACCGTTTGGATCTGGGCAACAGGAAAATTTCGAATTTTCTGCATAAGAGATTCCCAGATAATCCAAAACTCTTCTAATCGAAACTTCGATAAAAGGGAGACGATAAGTAATAACACATCCAGGGAATAGTACAATTTCTTGCTGAATCTTTCTAACCTCTTAAGTTATTCAATAAAATTTTGAAAATATAAAATCAAAAAGCTAAAGAAATAACTTAATCTTAATTACTTGAATGAGCTTTCTTCACCAATGCTATACACTTATTAAAAAATTTTGTTTTCTTTAACCTCTTATTTTATCTTTTTTCAATGTATCGGTGGGAATACATTCCCATTATTTCCTTAAATAATAGTACGCATAGTTATTTATAAACTTTAGGATCATAAATTAAACAATTTTGCAAGAATAATGAATATAACTAATCAGATCTCGAAGAAAGACAAATAAATATTAGACAATGTTTAGTGATTTAAAAATAATATAAACAATTTTCAAGTGATTCCTAGGTTGTATTAAAATTTATTGTTTAATAATTGAAAAATTTTTAATCAAAAGGATTTTTGATAAAATGTTAAATATCATATTATCAATTTTAAACTTAATCCAAATTCTTTTAGCGAAATTTATTAGCAAAAATATTACTGATTATTATGAGTTTAAATTGTTATTATCATCCTGAAAGAGAAGCATCTACCAAATGCGAAAAGTGTGGTAAGATAATCTGTCTTGAATGCAAAATGGTTTACCACGAAACATACTACCGTGGCACTGGGGATGATAGATATGCATATACTAAACGATATGAATATTGCCCGGTTTGTTATTATGACACGCAGATAAAAAAACATAAAAGATCTTCAATTGGTTTTATTTTTCTCACTATAATGTTATTATTTATGTTAGGATTCATGTTTTTTTTCAATTTTGCTGATATACAAATTTTTATAATGTTTTTATCAATAGGGATAACAATATCGATAGTCGCTTTTATTTACATGCAATTTATAAGAATCCCTAAAAAAGTAGAGGAAGTAGAAACTAAAAAAGAAGAATTCTTAAGAAGCACAAAAATTCCAAAACCTATTAAAGAAGAGGAAATACCACCAAAATTTTGTCCCGAATGTGGCACCTCAATTGAGAGTGGTGCTTCGATATGTAGTTATTGTGGATTTGTTGTAAAAGAATGATTAAAAGATTACTTCTCATTTTTTCTTTCTTTTTCTATTAAATTAACAAAAGAACTGCCTTCTTTAACAACATTTAGAACCAGGTGCGTATTGGTACTTTCCACATACTCAGATGCATGGATGTTTTTAATCATCTTGCTAAGCTCTTTTCTGGTTTTGAATTTCGCGAGGATAAGGGCGTCATAGGTTCCGGTAATATCGTACACTCCAAAGACGTTAGGATTTTTAGCGATCTCTTCTTCAACCTCAAGCATCTTACCCTTTGACACTGTAACTTCGATAAAAGCTATAATATCGTATCCTAGTTTTTCATATTCAAGTTGTGCACCATAGGACTTAATTATTCCTTCCTTTTCTAATTCTTCTACATGACTTTTGATAGTTACAGGAGATTTGTTTAATACTTGTGCGATTTTCCTATAGGATTCACGTCCGTCTTTACTTAAAATTTTTAATATTTCAAGATCTACTTGTTCCTTAGAGAGAGGTTCTTCATCATTCATACAATTACCAGTTTTTCTAAATTATTTTTTTCCCAAATAAATAATAATCTTGGATTTAAAATTTTAATTATTAATATATTATTATTTGTTTAAAAATTTGTCGGCATTCTGGACAATTGGTATATTTTTCAGCAAGATTTTTAAACATATATTCATATATTTAATCAAGAAATGATCAATGGGATTCACCCCATTGACAATAAGATAATAATTTCAAATAGTCGTTATATAATTTAAGAGGTTAGAAATGTCATTAAAATGTCCAATCTGCGGGAGAGAGTATTTTTATGACGCAAAAGTTTGCCAAGATTGTGAGAATTATTCCATTAAGAGTAATCTAATAAATTGTGGACCCAATAAAGGATATAAATGGAATTGTAATTATTTCTTTAACGATAAAAGAGGAGTATTTAGTATTTGTAACTCAATTAGACGGCAAATTAAATTGATGCCTGAACCTAAAGACATGAGAATAACCATACCACTGTTCTATGAATGGAATTGCGATTCTAGCAATAGATTCGATATAAGTAGTATAAGTTTTGATTCTAAAGTTGAAAAAAAGACGAGAATTCCCTTAGTGTACGTTGAATTAGACCTTGATGCAGGAAGAGAAAGTTCTCATCTAGTTTATGAATGAAATAATTAAAAATGTTTAAAAAGCTCAACTAAAAGTTGAATTTAATAATATAAGAAGTGGAAAATAGAAATGATTGAAAAGAACAATCCGAAAAGAAAAGAAATATGTGATTTAGTAATAGAGAAGGTAAAAGAGAAGGATATTAAGTTCATTTACCTTCAATTCACCGATATCCACGGAATAATTAAATCATTTGAGATTAATTCTAAGAGAATTGAAGAGATCTTTGAAGATGGAGAAAATTTTGATGGAAGTTCAATAACAGGATATGGTGCAATCGAAGAGAGTGATAAGGTGGCACTTCCAGATCCAAGTACATTTTATCTTTTACCATGGAGAAAAGAAAATAAAGTAGCTCGAGTTATATGTGATATCTATAAACCTGATGGTGAAAGATATGAAGGTGATCCTCGTTATATTTTACAAAGAGCTGTAAAAAAAGCAGAAGATCATGGTTATAAATACTATTGTGCTCCAGAAATGGAATTTTTTATTCTCACTCCTGATACGAGACAAGAATTTAAACCATCAGATATGAGGGGATATTTCGATTTCGATCCCTATGATATCAATGAGCTTATGAGGTATACAATCGCGGATTATTGCGATGCAATGGGAATTAATGTAGAATGCATCCATCATGAAGTAGCGTTTGGGCAACATGAAGTAGATTTCCGATATGATGAAGCTGTGAATACTGCTGATAATACAATCACAATTAAGACAATAGTAAAAACTGTTGCTGCAAACCAGAACCTTGTTGGAACGTTCATGGCCAAACCATTCCATGGAATAAACGGTTCAGGTATGCATGTTCATCAATCTCTTTGGAATGATGGAAAAAATGTTTTCTATGATGAAAATGATAGAGATAACATTTCATATCTTATGAAAAAATGGATAGCAGGTCAATTAATGCATTCAAGAGAGATGTGTGCTGTTTTAAGTAGTTGGCCAAATTCCTATAAGAGATTAGTTCCGGGTTATGAAGCACCTGTTTATCTTGCGTGGGGTTTCCGAAATAGATCTCCTCTAATTAGAGTACCAGATTTTCATGGTAAACCTAATGCTGCTAGATGTGAGATTCGGTGCCCTGATCCATCAGGTAATCCATATCTTCAATTTAGCGTGTTATTGGCTTCTGGTTTAGAGGGAGTTTTAGCAAATGATATTGAGATTTCTGAACCAACAGATAGAAATGTATATCATCTTTCTAGTAAAGAGATGGAAAAACAAGGAATTATATCTTTACCAGGAAATCTATTTGAAGCATTACAAGAATTTAAAAATTCTGAACTAATGAAAGAAATTTTTGGAGAAACTGCTTTTAAAAACTATTATTATGCTAAACTCGAGGAATACGATGCATACAGGGTCATAGTAAGCGAATGGGAAAGAAATCGCTACATAAGATTATAAGTTCCTTTTAAAACATTTTTTTTGCCAATTTTTTTATTTTTTTAGGATATAAATAAATTAGTCATAAAATTTTCTTAAAACTGATTTAAAGATGCGAAATAAAAGTTTAAAGGTAGTGCTTGCTCAAATTAACCCAATTGTAGGAGATATCGAGTTTAATGAGAGAAAAATTGAGGAGATCATTAAAAATAATCAAACTGCTGATATCATTATTTTTCCAGAGATGTCTCTTGTAGGGTATCCACTTATGGATCATATACTTGATCCTTTAATTCGAGAAAATAATCTGGGTGCTATAGAGAAAATAAAAAATATAAATTCCAAAGCAACAATTATTCTTGGAACTTTTACAGAACCTCCTGAATTGAGAGAAAAATTTCAAAAATACTATAATTCTGCCCTCGTTATTGAAGGAAATGAAGTAGTACATATTGAAAATAAAAGGCTATTACCCAATTATGATATATTTGACGAGAGAAGATACTTTTCTTTTGATAATAAATTTAATTCAATCAATATTAAAGGCGTTAAGTGTGGTATTTTGATATGCGAAGATGTATGGGACAAGCATTATGAAATTAAAGTTGCTGAAAACCTTGTTAATAATGGTGCTGAATTTTTGATCGTAATAAATGCTTCTCCCTATCACATTAATAAATTTAAATTGAGAGCAGCCTTGGTCTGTCAAAAATCTAAAAATCTTTCTGTACCAATCGCATATATCAATATGGTTGGTGGACTTGATGAAATAGTTTATGACGGTCAAAGTTTCATTACAAATAGATTTGGGCAAATTATCTATAAAGCGAAAGGATTTAAAGAAGATGTTCCTACGGTAGAGATAGAAATAGATGGTTCTCCTCTAGCTAATGAGCATAAATATGAATTAGATTGGAGAGATGAGGTGCTTAAAGCACTTCAGTTAAATTTACATGATTATTTTCAAAAAAGTGAAATATTCGATGGAGTAGTTTTAGGATTGAGTGGAGGGATTGACTCCGCATTTACAGCTTATATATGTGCTATAGCATTAGGATCTGAGAATGTTATGTGTGTTATGATGCCAACAAGATACACATCTCAAGAGAGTGTTGAATTAGCTAGAGAACTTTGTGAAAATCTTAAGATAAAATATGAAATATATCCTATAGATGAGCTTTTTGAAGCTTACGAAAAAGATATGGAAAAAAATCTTGGAAAGCAATCTTTTGATATAGCAGATGAGAATCTTCAAGCTCGCATTAGAGCAAATATTTTAATGTATTATTCTAACAAATTCAATTGGTTATTGGTATCTACTGGAAATAAATCTGAGATAGCAGTAGGCTATTGCACTCTTTATGGTGATACATGTGGTGGTAAAAATGTCCCTGGAGATCTTTTGAAGATTCAAATCTATGATTTATGCAATTGGATAAATCGAGAAAAAGAGATAATCCCTAAAGGTATAATAGAGAGACCTCCAACTGCTGAATTACGTGAAAATCAGAAAGATAGTGATTCTTTACCTCCATATGAAATTTTAGATGTAATATTAGAAGAAATCATAGAAAATGGGATTGGTTCTGAATTCGACCATTTAAAACATTTAGGGTTTGATGCAAATACCATTAATAAAGTGAGAAATCTCTATTTAAATTCAGAATATAAACGTAGACAATTAGTCCAAACAATAAAAGTAAGTGAAAGTGCTTTTGGGATTGGAAGAAGATATCCAGTCTTAAAAAAATTGAATTTTAAATAGTTAGAGAATAGTATCATAACCAATCCAATTCAATTATTCAATTTTATGATGTATTGAATTATTTTTTGATAATATTTATATATCACTTTAATATTATTTTTTTTTGTACTTTTTATTTTATTATTAAAGAGGCGAATTTTGATTTCTAAAATAAAAGAACGTTATTTGAGTATAAAAAAAATCTATAGAAATATATTTTACTCACTTCTTATAGCTATCTTAATGTTATTCCTTGGATTGATAATAAGCTTTATTATTACTAAAGTGATACCAGTTGATCCAGTTGAGGAACTTTTACCCATAGTTTACACTCAGGAGCAGTATGATGCGATGGAACATCATCTAGGGTTTGATAAACCCCTTATAGTACAGTTTTTTCGATATATTGGGGACTTTTTCACTGGAAACTGGGGCACTTCTTATTCTCTTGCACCAGGGGTAGATGTATTGACCCTTATGAAGGAGAGATTTCCGAGAATGATTGAACTACTTATATTACCTGTCATAGTTGGAGTAGGAGTAGGAATTTTATTTGGAAAAATCGCAATAATATATAAAGACAAATGGGCAGATAAGGTGATTCGAATACTTGCTATTCTTGGAATTTCCGCACCTGTGTTTTGGTTAAGTATGTTTTTTCAATATGTTTTTAGTTATCAATTAGAGTGGTTCCCTGCGTTTGGATTTAAATCAGGTGATTTGGACTACTATATCATGCCAATGTCTATATTAACTATAGCAATTTCTTCACTTATTACATTGCAAACTCGCTCTACTCTCGAAAGTGAACCAATTGAAAAATCTGTAATCTCTAATACCTTTTTAATATCAAAAAGTTTCGGTTTTATCATTATGTTTTACATCTTAACAGCGGCTGTTTTTGCAATACATGGAATTGAAGAGATGTTAATAGATACTTTGTATGAGAAAGATGTTTTTTCACTGAGTGGGATTCTTTTTGCATTAATTACAACCTTGGTTATAGGAACCTTTATCGCAAACTTAATTATCAGTCTATACAGATATATATCAGTAGAAGTTAGAACTAAACGGCCAGTGTTGTATAATGAAATAAATGAGGAGGAAGTAAACAATGTTGGATAATGAAGTAAATGAGCAAGAAGTGAAAAGAACTGAGATCGAGTATAAAGTAAGGTTAAAGAATTTTTTATTACAATGTTTAAAATCTCCTTTCTTCATAATTGGAATAATTTTAGTTGTTTTTTCCATCTTAATTGCTTTTTTTCCGCAAATATTAACACCTTATACATTAGCTGAAGCATTAGATTTTTACCCAAACCCCGACAATCCAGATCAATTACCATATATGCCACCTTCTGCAGAACATCCTCTTGGAACAACTAAATTTGGACGAGACTTACTTGCATTGATAAGTTGGGGTACGCGAGATACTTTATTAGTTGGATTTGGTGCAGCTTTCATTGGTTTGCTTGGAGGAGTTATAATTGGATTAATAGCAGGGAAATTTAATCTATTAGTATATCGGGTAATTTTGGGTTTAATAACAATTGCTTTTATAGTTCCAGCATTCATCTTAGTTTTGATATTAACTAAAATATTCGGTGAGACCAATACAATAATAACAGTATCACTTGGAATTTTATTAATCCCCAGTTTTACTAAAGTAATTGCGAATGTAACTTTTAGGCAAAATAGTCTAAAAAATATAATTAAAACAATAATTACCTATATCCCCTTAAACGTTGCTTTAGGTATTTTACTTTATGTAGCAGTAGGTTTTATAGGAGTTAATCCTGATGATTGGGGATTACCCCAATTAAGTTTCTATATTTCTGAAGCAAGAGCTCAACTAGTTGGTAATCCAATGGTGATTTTCTGGCCAGGATTTGCTATTTTCATGATATTAATCGGTTTCTTTTTTCTACATGAGGGACTAAAAGACCAATTACAATAAAATATTTTTATTTTTACTTTATATTGTCCTTTAAACTTTTCAAGACAGTTTATTAAGATTATTTTTTGCTTTTCTTGTGAGGCGTTTAATTTCCATCTAAAATTCTTGGTCCGTTAGTAAATGTTCAATAGTCTGAACACCCCAATATTTTTAAACATAAAGCTAATCTTTTTTTGTGAAGACTAATAAAGGAAAATTGCATGAATATAAAGAAAATCTATAAAGATATCATTTTTTCATTTCTTATAGCGATCTTAACGTTATTTATTGGATTGATAGTAAGTTTTATTTTTTTTAAAGTAATGCCTCAAAGGTCGGTGTATTTACCACTACATCAAGGATCGGCGTTATTACTGATGGATTTCACACCGGAGTATTATGATGAGCTACCTCAACAACTAGGAGAGGATTATCCACTTATAATACAGTTTTTTAGATATATAGGAAACTTTTTTACAGGTAATTGGGGTGTATCTATTTCTATTAAACCAGGTGAAGAAGTTTTGGAATTAATTAAGGAGAGGTTTCTAATGATGATTGAAGTACTAATATTCCCTGTATTAGTTGGATTAACAGTAGGAATTTTGCTTGGAAAGATCGCGATAAAATATAAGAAGAGATGGCCAGATAAGGTGATTCGAGTACTTGCTATTCTTGGAATTTCAGCACCTGTATATTGGTTAGGCATGCTTTTTCAATACATATTTAGTTATAAATTAGGATGGTTGCCAACCTATGGATTTAAATCAGGTGAGTGGAAGTACTATATCATGCCAATATCTATATTAACTATAGCAATTTCTTCACTTATTACATTGCAAACTCGCTCCACTCTTGAAAGTGAGCCAATTGAAAAATCTGTAATCTTAAATACCTTAATTGTTGGAAAAAGTTACGGGTTTGTCATCATGTTTTACATACTAACAGAAATAAATTTTATAATGCATGGAATTGGAGAAATGTTAATGGATACCTTATATGAATATGATATTTTTTTGTTGAGCGGACTTCTTTTTGTACTAATTTTAATATTAATTATAATAACCTTTATTGCAAACATAATATTCAGTCTTTATAGAAACCTTCTATCAAAACCCACAAATGACCAACCAGAATTGTATAATAAAGCAAATAATGCGAGAGAAGCATATTCTGATATAAGTTCTAAAGTAAAGATAAAAAATTATTTACTAAGATGTCTGAAATCTCCGTTCCTTATAATTGGTACATTTTTAGTTATATTTTCTATTATAGTAGCCTTATTCCCGCAAATATTAACACCCTATACATTAGAAGAAACTCTGGATTTTTACCCAAATCTAGAATATCCCGATCAATTACCATATATGAGCCCTTCAAAGGATCATCCTCTTGGAACTACTAAATTCGGGCGAGATTTACTTGCAGTGATAAGTTGGTCAGTAAGGGATATATTAATTGTTGGAATTGGAGCATCTTTTATTGGATTGATTGGGGGATCAATATTTGGATTTATTGCCGGGAGATTTAATAAAAAGGTTTACAATGTAATTACGGGATTAATGATAATCGTTTTTGTAATTCCAGTATTGATTATAGTTTTGATAATAACTTTTATTTATGGAATAAGGCATATCTATTTGATAAACATATCAACCATCGGGATAATATTGATACCAAGCTTCACGCAAGTAATTGCTAATGCTTTGCTAAAAAAGTCTAATTTTAAAAGAATAATCAAAGCAGCAATTAGCTATATTCCTTTAAATATCGCTATAGCTATCTTAATTTATATATCATTTGGATTTTTGGACGTTTTTAATCCTCTAGGGTTGCCAGTATTAAGTTACTATATTGCTGAAGCAACAGCTCGATTATCTACTGATCCTTTTGCCGTATTTTGGCCAGGATTTGCTATTTTCATGATACTAATTGGTTTCCTTTTTCTACATGAGGGGCTAAAAGACCAATTACGATAATTTCATTCAAATTGATCGTTCTTTTCTTTCAATTTTTTACTACTATTTCATAATATTTATATAATAGTTAATCAAAATACCATTATTAGTCAAAAATTCAAAGAACTCTAAAATAAAATCTAATTTGATAAAGGTTAGCTAAATGGTCAAGAGTCAAGATCATTTTTGGTCATTTCCCTTGTTAGCAGGAATTTTAACGCTCATTGGGCTTTTTACACCATTCGCAATAGAAGACGGATTTTATTCTTGGTTGTGGGGAGGAAATTATTTAGAGATAGGTGGCGATGGTTATTTCTATTGGATCTTTGAATTAGATTTTCAAGATGTAACACCCTTAATATTTATTAGTAATTTTGCTCTTTTTATCACCCTTTTAATCACTGCTATTGGAGCAATAATTTATTCTTTGATGTTGAGGAAAAAAGGAGATTTTCAAAGATTTGAAAGAAAATGGTTAATCTTAGGAATTTTATTCATTGTTGCTACAACGATATACTTAATCGAGTTTGAAATTTTAATGCGTTATTATTTTAGTGAATATCTAAGTATAGATGCTAGTTATTGGGAATTTTTTGACCCTGGATTCGCTCTTTTTGCACCATTCATAAGTGGATGTATTACTCTTATTGGATTTGCTATAAATAAATATGTCTTACCGAAGAAACGAGATTGGTATTTTAAGATACAACAACTCTGCAGAAATATTATTTACATATTGAGTATAGGTTTTTCTTTTTTATTCCTTGGAATCGTGATAATTTTTATGTTTTTCAAGCTTTTACCAGGAGATATCGTAGCAGCTTATTTTGATGGTCCTTTTACTCAAGAACAATATCTCCAAATGAAGCATGAATTAGGATTCGATTTGCCAATTATCCTACAGTTTTTCAGATTTATAGAAGAACTTTTTACAGGTAGTAAGAGCTGGATATCCGTTTCCGTGGATAGACCCACAGAGGTATCTGAACTTTTAATAGGACCAACATTCCATTTAATCAATTTCATGTTAGCCCCTATCATCTTAGGGTTGATGTTTGGATTATTTTTAGGAAATATTTCGTCTAGAAAGAAATATACCCGGATTGATAAGGTTTTTCAATTATTTTGTATTTTAGGTATTTCTATCCCCATATTTTTCTTTGGGACATTACTTCAATATTTTGTATGTTTTAAGGCTGATCTTTGCGTTAAGCCGGGAAATTACTGGTTAGCATTTTCAGTTTTTGCAATTGCTGTTACTATGCTTATAAGTTTGCAAACTCGCTTCTTTATAGTGAATAAACTCATTAGAAAGTCGATAATATCTTATATTACAATAACCGGAATAACGTTTGGTTTTATTTTCTTGTTATATATCTTATTAGAAGCTACATTTATGCTTAATGGTTTAGGTAGAATTCTATTGCAATCGATATCCCAAAATGATTTCTATCTTATAGCTGGAACTTTATTTATAGTACTAGTACTATTTGTAGTAACGATATTAATTTCAAGTATTATACTAAGCAGCTATAAATTCATTGTGGGAGATGATTCTGAAAGGAACCTAACGATTAAGGATGAGGTAAATGAGGATGAAGTAAATAAAGAACGAGAGAGCTATATAAAAATAAAAAAAGAGGAAATTAAGAAATATATTTTAAACCGACTGAAATCTCCCTTTTTTATAGTTGGAATAATTTTAGTTGTTTTTATCCTTATCATTGCCTTATTCCCGCAAATTTTCACACCCTATACATTAGCTGAAGCCGTAGATTTTTACCCAAATCCCGAATATCCGGATCAATTTCCATGGATGGATCCATCGAAGGATAATCCTCTTGGAACTACTAAATTTGGACGAGATGTACTTGCTTTAATAGTTTGGGGAATTAGGGATGCAGTAATATTTGGATCAGGAATAATTCTTATTAGTTTGGCTGGAATTTTAATATTTATGTTTATTATTTGGATATCAAAAATCATCGAATCACGCATCAAATATTCTGGTGCGCTGACCGTTTTATGTATATTAATTTATGCTACAATTATAGGGCTCATTATAACTCCCTTTTTATATCCTTTATATGGTTTAGATGCTATTCTTTTTGGTCTAAGTTGCGGAGTAATATTTGGAATTATCATGGGAATATTATTTTTTATTAGATTACACAGTAAGCGCTCCAATACCTCACTGATATTTTACACAAGAGTAGATAAAGTAATATTGGGATTCATGATTATTTTTTATATATTTCCTGGAGTTATTCTCCTGTTATTGTTAATGCACGTTCTTGGACAACAGAATTGGACAATAATGTACTATTTGGGAATTTTATTAATTCCAATCTTTATGTGGATTATTTCTAATGAAATTTCGAAAGGATTTAATATAAAAGAAGTAGCCAAAACAATAATTACTTATATCCCTGTTATTTTCGCTCTTACTATTTTGTTCTATGAATCTCTTGGATTTTTAGGTTATTACGATTATAGTAAAATCAACTTAGGTGCTGTTTTTAATGAATGGCAAGGGCATGTTGATGCTTTTCATGCGATGTTTTGGCCGGGATTGGCAATTTTTGGCCTATTGTTCAGTTTTCTATTACTTCATTTAGGTTTACAAAAAAACAAGAAAAATGTAAGGCTCTAAATATTCTTTTGTTATTATTAATTTCCAGCCTTTAAACAGAATTTCATATAACTTTTTAAAAGTTAGTTTCTTATTTCTTATAATCTTTAAATTTTAAAAAAGAATATAAAGGGAAAAGATTATGGCAGAAGCTAAAGATTGGATTTTTTTATTTCCAATAATTACTGCTGTGCTTATGGTAATAGCTTTTTTCTTACCGATAATGTATTTAAGTGTATATTATCCTGTTTTCATTGACCCTGCAATAGAAGGCCCGGTATTACCTTTTGGACGTGGAATAATTGAAGAACTCGAACCATATACCTCATTAGTGCCAGAAGCATCTGATCTTCAAACTATTTTCTTATGGGTTGGGATTGGTTTTGCTATTTTTTATGGACTAGATGTACTATTTTTATTGATTTCAGCTATAAGAGTAAAAACTGGTAGTAAAGAACTCAAAAAGGCAAAAAGAAAGTGGTTAAGAGAGGGAATAATAATGATTATAGCCCAAGTAATTGTTATCATCGTTATGAGTACTGTAGTGCCAGATGCTGCGGCAGATGTAGATCCACTTCTAGAATTAGGTTTCACAATAGGATTGGGAATGATTCTTACAATTGTTGGGGGAGGAATTCTAATATTTGCTTATATCATCGCTAAAATAGCAGGTGCATCAAGTAGCTAAAATTCTTTATTAAATTATCAAATTTTTTTTTAATATTATTCCAATTTGATTTAACTACAGATTTCCTTTACTTTTTCTATATATTCTAAAGATTGATGCCTAAAATAAGTATTATAAAGCTCAGCATACTTTCCTCCCTGAGCCATTAATTCCTCATGATTGCCTTCCTCGATTATTTTTCCATTTTCGAAGACTATTATCCTATTGACATGGCGTACGGTCCAAAGTCTGTGGGCGATAATTATCGAAGTTCTCCCTTCGATTGCCTTTTCTAAGGCATCTTGGATTCTGGTTTCAGTGAAGGGATCTACGGAGGCGGTTGCTTCATCTAGAATTAAAATAGAAGGATTTTCAAGCATAACACGAGCAAAAACAACTAATTGACGTTGTCCCATTGAAAGACGACTTCCTCTTTCACCAATATTTGTGTCTAATCCTTTTGATAAATCGTCAATCCAATCTAAACCGCTAGTAATGTTTAATGAATTATAAACATCTTCTTCTTTTGCTTCTTCACAACAATATTTAATGTTATTTTTAATTGTGTCTGCAAAAAGAAAGGGAGTTTGAGGAATTATTCCTATTTGAGTGCGATATTCTTTAAGATCATAATTTCTAATACTTATGCCATCTACTAAAATATCTCCCCCTTGAAATTCATAAAATCTCGCTAAAAGTCGAGCTAAGCTTGATTTTCCTGCGCCAGTATGTCCAACTATGGCAATTGATTCCCCTGACCTGATTGAAAGATTAAAATTTTCAAAAATTTTCTTCTCATTTTCATATTGAAATACTAAATTTCTGATTTCAATATCTCCTTTTAATCTTGGTGGTGAAATATTATCATTTTGAACTACTAATGGTATAGTGTCGATTAAGGAGAAGATACGCTCTGAAGCAGCCATTCCAGCTTGAAAAGTTGGCCAAAACGAAGCAAT
Source organism: Promethearchaeota archaeon (assembly GCA_048941065.1). Lineage (GTDB taxonomy): Archaea > Asgardarchaeota > Lokiarchaeia > Sigyniarchaeales > SOKP01 > Loki-b32. Next base: position 11,681 of record JBHLNY010000010.1, on the reverse strand, counting down.
CGACAATAAAGGGAAAAATAGATAATTGAGACCTTGAAGAAATAAATTTAGATCTCCAGCACTCATTCTTCCTCCTAATACATTATCCCCACCATAAAATACTAACAATGTTATTATAGTTCCTTGGATAATTCCTAAGGAAGGAAAGATGGCATTTAGTACAAATGCTCTTCTCAAATTAACCTTATACGATATATTGTTTACTTGGTTGAATTTTTCATATAATTTATCCTCTTGACGGAAGGTTTTCGCTATTTTAATACCTGAAAAACTTTCTTTAACATAATCATTAACTGAAGCCAAAGCTCTCTGTCCTAATAAGGTTCTTTTTCTAGCTATTTTACGATATGCTAACGCTAAGATAAAAAAAAGTGGAATAGTACTAATTGTTGCCAATGAAAGTGTAAGATTTATGAAAAACATTATTATCATTAAAATAAGTATTATTAAGATTGAGGATATTAATTGAATAGATAAATCAACAGTTGTCCCAAAAGTATCACTGTCTGAATTAACTCTACTAACTATCTTACCTGTTGGATTTCTATCAAAAAATGAAAGGTCATGATTTAAAACGGCATCTGTAGCATCTTTTCTAAGATCTAACATAACACCACCTATCACTCGAAAAGAATGACGTTGTTGAAAATAATTAAAAACCCAACTTAAAAGATTTAAAACGAGAATAATCGATACTATAAAGATAATATAAATAGTATTTCTATTTGTCTCCAAATTATTAATTATTACACTAATTAAAACTGGTACAAAAGCAGAAGTAAGGGATGAGATTGTTATAAAAAATATAACTATTGCCATAGAATGTTTATATGGTTTGAAATAAGCTAAAATACGCTTTAATAAAGTTCTATCTTTGTATTTTCTATCGTATTCCTCAGCCTCTAAATCCCACCCATAAGCCATGGTTAAATCTCCTCACATTGTTTAATTAATGTATCAATTTCAACATCAAATTTTTTGATAAAAATTCGTTGATATTCTTCTGAAGTCCTTAAAAGTTCTTTATGAGTACCTTTAGCTACAATCTCTCCCTTTTTAAGAACAATTATTAAATCGGCCCATCTAATTTGTGAAAGCCTATGAGTTATAAGTATGGTTGTTCTATTTTTAAGGATATTTCGTATTGCCATTTGTATTTTATCTTCTGTATTAGAATCTATGGCTGACGTGGAATCATCTAATATCAAAATTTTAGGATTTACAAGAAAAGCACGAGCAATCGCGATTCTTTGCCGTTCCCCCCCACTTAATTGAACTCCTCGCTCTCCAACTTCAGAATTGTATTGCATCGGCAAATTAGAGATGAACTCATGAGCTTGAGCTTGTTTAGCTACTTCAATGACCTCTTCTCGAGAACCAACTTTTCCAAAAGAAATATTTTCGAAAATTGTAGTAGAAAATAAAAATACATCTTGATCCACATGCGAAATCTGATTTCTCAACGATTTTAATGCATAATTTCTTATATCAATATTATCAATTAAAATTCTCCCATCATCAACATCATATAATCGTGAAATTAGTTTAGCTAACGTAGTTTTACCTGAACCTGTCGTTCCAACTACAGCTAAAGTCTTTCCAGGTTGAATTTCAAAATTTATATTCTTTAATACAGGTTTTTCACTCTCAGGATATGTAAATGTTACATTTTGGAATTTAATAGCACCTTGTATAGATTTATTGTATCCTCCAATATTTTCGTCAATTTCTGTTTTTTTATTCATTAATTCAAGCAATCGCTGAGCACTCGAAAAAGCAAGTCGTATGATTGCAAATACAAAAATAGAAATAAAGGTGGGGAAACGCAATAGTGATAATAATCCCACATAAGCAATAATTTGTCCAATATTCATCATCCCATTAAAGTTAAGGATTATAGCATGTATTAAACCCCCTGTAATAGTTATTGCTAAGAGAAGGATAGGGAGATATTTTGCTTCTATATTTCCCTGTTCAATAAATGCATCGCGATAGTTTTTAGCATTTACAAAATATTTCTGGCTCTCTTTAGATTCTTGAGCTGTTGCTTTAACAACTTCTATTCCTGTAAGTGCTTCATTTAATGTAGAATTCATAATTCCATAAAATGCTCGAAGTTTTCCAGTAACAGGTCCGATCTTTCTAATATATGATTTTAAAGAGAAAATAAATAATATAGAAAAAATGATTGGGGCTAAAATTAACTGAGAGGGGTAAAAGAAAATAATGTAGAAAAGAGGTATTACTAAAGCTGTGAAGGATTCAAATATTAAAGAGATTGCAGGACTAATTAAAAAGTTCATGGTTCGCACATCATCAGTAACACGCGCCATAAGTTCCCCTATCTTTTGTTGATCGTGGAAAGATTGACTCTTTCCAAGTAAATTTGCATAAAATTCTCTTCTACAATCCCTTTCCAACCTTTGAGCGATTACTTCCCGTAACATGTAATTAACTAGGCGTAATATTGGAGTTCCTACACTTAGTAGTAATATGAAAAGAGTGTAAAATAATAGGGTTGATTGTTTTCCCATTAAGAAATCTGTTATAGCATTTCCTATTATAACTAAGATTAGGGAAGATAAATTAGCTGCTAAGATTGTAGTGATAAAGACAATAAAAATAAAAATTTTGTTTGACCCATGAAAAATATGGGCTAATACCCACCGCCGAGGACTTTTCCTCCGACTTTTTTCAAAAGGATCTTTTCCCGGAGTAAATTCTACATAATGATTATTTAGTAAGGAAATTTTACTGTTTTGCATTGAACCATCGATTTTTAATGAATATTAATTTGATAAATATTGTTATTCTCAATTATTTAAATTAGAAGTCATTGATAAAAATAGATTTTATCTTTTTAAATTATAAATGCTAATTCTTTAGATTCTATGCGTCAAATCCACAAATTATTAACCCGTTAATAATGAATTAATTAATCTATAAGATATTAAACATGAATTTAAATATTTTAAACGTTATCTATCAATTATGTCGGATAAAGAAATCGTATACGACATCAGGTTAGAAGAACAGTTAGATGAACTTAAATTTAAAATATGGATGAATGAAGAATTACAAATTCAACCAAAAAAACTACGTCAATTAATAATTGAGAATTTTTTAAAGACTCGTTAGCAATTTTAAGGTTCTCAGTCTTCATTTATTCATTCTTGATTCAATCTTAATACTATTTATTTTAATGAACCTTTTTTATCATGTTTAAGAATCGATTGATATATATATTTCTATATAGAATATATAAGAATTATTTATTTTAAATGAATAACGATCACTAATAAAAAGCGGTCTAGAATTATCATATGAAAAGATTAGTATTATATCTTATTATTCTTATATTAGGAATTTTAAGTGGCATTATATTTGCACTTGTTGATAATTATATTAACTCTTTTATTTAGAAGAATAATTAATTTGCCATTTTGAATATGAAAAGTTTACGTAAAGCCAAAAAACGGAGCAAAGCAAATCTTATTATAATTCTTCTTATTGGATTTCTCATTGGTAATTTTTCAACTGATTTAATACTGAGTTTGGGAGAGAAAGATACGCATATAACTATAATTTATAGTTCTGAAAAAGCCAGTTGGATGACTATTGCATATTCTGATTTTATGGAGGATTGGAAAGAAACACATCCAAATTGGTCAATATCAATTGATATGCATCCTTATGGATCTTCAGACTCTATAATCAGTATTTTAAATAGAGAAATATATCCTACTATTTGGAGTCCAGCAAGTTCAATATGGATGCCATTTCTTAATACAAAATGGGCAGAATTAACTAAAAGTGCTGACCCAATTGTAAATATCAGTGCTGCTGTCAAAATTATTTATTCCCCCATAGTAATTGCGACTTGGGAAGCATTCAACCAAACACATAATATTACAAGTTTTTCAGACGTACATGATTTAAATTTAGATCCTAGTGTGAATGTTAGAATGGCTCATACAGATCCTCGTTTATCAAACTCAGGCTTTATGAGTGTAATAATGGCATTGTCAGCTGCTTCTGGTATCTCCTCGGAAAATTTAACGATGGCTGATCTTACTAACACTAATAATCAAAAATGGCTTAGAGTATTTGAATCCAGTGCTGTAATGTATGGAAAATCAACTGGATTTTTGGCTCGCTATATGCAAAGTCAAGGACCTAGCGCCTTAAATATAGTATTTCTATATGAGAATTTAATAAGAGATATTTCAAGCACATCTTCAGGAGGTAAAGTAATTGCAATATACCCTGAGGAAGGAACATTATATAGTGACCACCCATTTTGTATTTTAAATGCTGATTGGATTTCTCCTAAACAGCGAACTGTTGCGGAGGCATTTCTTGAATTTCTTAACCGACCTGAAACTATTGAATCTGCTTTAGAGTATGGATTTAGACCAATTAATCCTTCAATTCCATTAGATCCAGAAGTTTTTAATTATGAAAATAATGGAATTGCTTATGAAATTAACGTGCCTGAATTAAAAACACCTACAGATGGAGATGTGTTATTAAAAATTCCTGATTTATGGTTGTTGTGTAAAGCTACAGCATAAATAAATATTGAATTAAGATAAGTAAAAATATGTACAAAAAGAGACAAAGTTTAGTAGAGGAAGAGGTTGCAGTAGAAAAAAAATTACCTCTTAGCTTAAAAGTTGATCGATTTTTATCAAAACCGCAATTTCGCAAAAGTTTAGATGCAGTAACAGTTCTCTTCTTTGTCTTAGTTATTATTGGTCCTATTGTATACATTTTTTCAACCATTCTTTTAAATATTCCTGCTATAAATAAGGATGTTTTTAATGACGATTTAATTGGTAATTTACAATGGATAAATATGTTAAAGTCTCTAGGTTACTCTTTCTCAATTGCTTCAATTGCCGTAGGAGTAGATCTTATTATTGCATTTCCAGTTTCAATAATATTAACACGTTATAACTTTAGGGGTAAAAAAATTCTTGACGCTTTAGTAGATCTTCCAATGGCAGTACCAACTAGTGCGTTAGGTTTTTCAATATTGTTATTCTGGGGTATTTTTGGAATAGAACCTGGGTTCTCTTTAATTATTTTTGGACACATTGTTTTTACTTTTCCATATATCGTACGGAATATGAAAATTGTTTTAGAAAAATCAGATACGTTATATGAAGACGCAGCAAGAACGCTGGGCGCGCCAGGAATTACCGTATTTAGGACTATTACACTCCCTATGATGAAAGAAGGTATTATAGCGGGTGCGATTCTTGCCTTTACAAGAAGTCTTGGTGAAACAGGTGCAACCCTTATAATGGCAGGATTAGTTGAAACAGCACCTATAATGATTGTTGGTTTTCGAAGGCAATTAGAATTGCCTTCTGCGTCACTACTAGCCGGAATTTTAATTGCAATATCGATATTATTGCTCTTTTCAATAAAGTTATTTACAAGAAAAGTAGGCCTTCCGGTAAAATCAGTTTGGCCAAAAATAGAGAGATTTTTTAGTCATAGATATTTTCGCTACTTTAGAGATGGAATAATCATAGTTATTCTCATTACAGTAATATTAACGCCTGCCTTTTACATTGTAACTCAGATCATAGGAGAAGACCCTATAAAAGAACTATTCACAGGACAAGATTATAAATGGGTGTATTTATATGTAAGTTTAGTAAATTCGATACAAATAGGTGCGCTTGCTGTAGTCATCAACATAATTTTTGGGATTCCCTTTGCTTTTATAATTACAAAACGTAACTGGGGAAGGATTATTACCCTTTTAGACACCATCCTTGACATTCCCATTGCTATACCTTCAGCTGCACTTGGATTTGCAACATTTCTATTTTGGGGTCCTGCAGGTATAGGGCTATTCCAATCGGGATTTTATATGATACTTTTCGTTCATGTTGCTTTTACTTTTCCCTATATGGTAAGACCAATCATTGGTGTTTTAGAAAGTTCAAATAAGGGAGTAGAGGAAGCTGCTCGTACTTTAGGAGCATCTAACTTAACGGTATTTAGAAGAATTACTCTTCCAAATATCAAACAAGGCATTATAGCGGGTTGTATTATGGTTTTTACTCGCTCTTTGGGAGAAACTGGTGCCACAATTGTCGTTATGGGTAATATTCGAACTGTACCGGTCTTAATTGTAGACTGGGTAGAAGCAAATGCTTGGCCAAGTGCCATTTTTGCTAGTGTTATAGTCATCATCTTTAGTGCGTTCTTAATTTTTGCGTTAAGAGCAGTGACAAAAAGGAGAGGTGGATAAAAATACCAACTATAGAATTGATTAATGTGACAAAAACATTCAATGAAGGGAGAGTTCTTGCTGTTGATAATATTTCTGTAAAAATTGAGGATGGAGATTATGTATTTCTAATTGGACCAACTGGATGTGGTAAAACTACTACATTGCGAATAATAGCAGGACTTGAAGTACCTACTAAAGGAAAAGTTTTAATCGATGGTAGAGACGTTAAAGGTATACCACCAGAAGATAGAGATATGGGTTTTATATTTCAACATTTCGAAGTATTCAATCATCTAACGGTATGGGAAAATGTAACCTTTGGATTAGAAATGAGAGGATATAGTGATGATTATATAATAAAAGAAGCTGAAAAAGCCCTAAGAAGAGTGGATCTACTAAAGTATGCTGACGAATACCCTAATATTTTTGGAAACCCTGGACTTCAAAAATTAGGAATTGCTCGAGCAATCGCAACAGGAGCAAAAATCTTGATTATGGATGAACCATTAGGCTCACTAGATCCTAAAGTGTCAAAAGTTTTTCGTCATGAATTGAGAAATCTAATAAAGGATTTAGGTCTCACTGCTGTACACGTTACCCACAATCAACAAGAAGCAATGGCAATAGCAGATAAAATTATAATTATGAGAGCTGGAAAATTACTTCAAATGGGAACCCCATATGAGTTGTATGAAAATCCAAATAGCATATTTGTTGCCAACTTCCTTGGTGAGACTAATTTTCTCCAAGGTTTTATACTTAAATTACTCGAAAATGAAAAAATGGAAATTTGGATTCGTTTAGGTGGCCCAAAATTAATATGCAATAATTTTCATAATGAATTCCTTCTAGATGATAATATAGTGATTGCTTTCCGTTTTGAGGATGTATATTTATTTCCTGAAGACTATGATTTTGAAGGTAGTTCTTATGATTGGTCAAAAATGCAATTCTTCAATGCAACTCTTGAAACATCAAGATTTATTGGAGCAACCAAAAGATTTTATTTAACTTTAGATAGTGGAGATAAATTTTTATCAATCAAACCTGGTAATTTTGAAGAGAATTTTATAGCAGATCAAAAGTTAATTATAGGAATTCATCAAGATGATATGCATATATTTAAAACTCCTAAAAATCTTTTACAGGAATTATCTTTAACATAAAAAAAGGTGAAATACAAATAGTAGACATAAAATTAAAAGACATTTCTAAATCTTTTAGAAATTTTAAAGCTCTTGACAATGTATCTCTTGATATAAAAGATAATGAATATTTCATAATCCTTGGTCCTACGGGAGCAGGCAAAACCACATTACTTAAAATCATTGCTGGACTTATTAAACCTGATTCGGGGAAGATTTTTTTTGATGGAAAAGATGTGACTAAGATATCTTCAGGAGAACGAAATTTAGGATTCATGTTTGAAAATTATGCTCTATTTCCTAATATGAATATTGTAGAAAATATCTCATATAGTGGTCGTGTTCATGCTAGAGATCCTAATCAAACTCAAATACTTGTAGACCAAGTTTTGATGATGACATTACTTACAGGAAGAAATGATGCAGTTCCAGAAGAACTAAGTGGTGGGATGAAACAACGTGTCGCATTATGCCGAGCTCTCTTGAATTTAGAACAGACGAAGTTGCTTATTTTAGATGAGCCATTGAAAGCGCTTGATGCCGGACTTAGAATGAATTTGAGAAGGGAATTATTGTTAATGGCAAAATCTAAACAATTAGAGTTAACAGTGATACATGTAACGAATGAAGAACAAGAAGCAATGATGGTAGCCGATCGAATAGCCATTATTAATGAAGGTAAAGTTATACAAGTGGGAACTCCACATGAAATTTATTATCACCCCAAAAATCTTTTTGTTGCAAACTTCATGAGTGAAATCAATTATTATGAAGGAATTTCAAAAAAAAATGAAGAGCCTACTTGGGATATCTATAGAGAATCAAAACAAGGGGATAAATTTTTTGATGAAATTCATGAAGATTCAATACCAATGCCAATTGATATAGGATTCAAGGAAATGTTTGCTGCCTACGTACATAAAGATATTTATGATGAAATTAATCATGGAGATAAAGTATTACTTATTGTAAGAGCAAATCATATGAAAATTAGATTAGGCAATCGTGTAAAAGATAAAAGAAATGCTATTCTTGGAAAAATACATCGACGTAAATTTATGGGAGTTTTTTATCGTTTTGAGGTTGATGTTAATATAAATGGTCAAAATAAAGTTATTATCATAACCACACTTGCTACTACTGAGATTCATAACACGTTTTTGGAAAATTTAGAAGTCACTGTCTATTTTCCAAAAGAATTAGGTATCTTATTTAAGCATCCTGGTAACGATATTATAAAAGAAGTATTAAAATTAGAATAAAAATAATAAAAAATAATAAAGATAAGAGGTAATTTTATGAGTTCACTATTTGAATGGTTTAAATCTCGAAATGAAGAAAGTGCCATTAATAAAACTTTGGTTTATATGCAAAAAATTCTCGAATGTATTGTCGAATTTGAAAAAGGATTATCATTCCTTCTTGAAGAGAAAAATATTGATCTTGCACTCAAAGTCTTTTTTAGAGTTAATGAATTAGAAAATCAAGCAGATAGTATGCGCCGAGATATTCTTAATATGCTCACTAAAGCAGAACTTTCTCCTACTATTCGTGAAAATTTGATACATCTTACACAAAAAATAGATGATGTAGCAAATGCAGCTAATGCAAGTGCTAGGATTCTCATATATATTAATCATATAGAATTTCTAAAATTCGATAATGAAATTCATTCAAAGATTTTAGAAATGACCAGAATATCAGTTGATGCCGTTAAAAAATTGAATAAAATGGTAAATGAATTATTGACAGCTGAAGCAGTAGAAATTCGTGAATTAGGAGAAGAGGTAAATATTTTAGAGCACCGATGTGATGAAATACATTTTGCTATAAATAGAATGTTGTTATCAAACAATCTTAATATTAATCCATTTTTAGCAATAGAAATTTATAATAGTATAGCACTTATAGAGGTCATTAGTGATAATGCAGAAGATGTTGCAGATTATATAATAATGTTAACATTAGCTAAAAGAACATAAGTAAAAGATTCTTATTTTTAATTATATTTTAATATTGTAAGATAAATTTAGCAGCTTGTCCAAATTATCTTTGATCACAATAAAATTTAATCTTTAAAGAATATTTTAATTTCTCATTTTGTAGAACTAGTTTAACTTAAACAAGATTAGAAATTATTCATATTATTAATCTCCCAGAAAAGTATTTAAAGGTTAATAATAAAATCATAAAATTAAATTATATATAGAACTTTAATAGAAATATATTAGACTATATAGGACCGAAAATTAGTAGAAAATGAGAGAGATTAACGAAGAGGACCTTAAGAAACTCAATATCGATGAGTTAACACGCTTATTTATGGATAATATCAATGAACAAAATTTAAGATTAATAGAAGGAATTGAATTTTTAGTTGAAGAAAATTTTGAAAAGTTCGAAGAAAATATGAACTATGTTATAGAAACCAATACTGAAGTCCAAATAAAGAAAAAGTTTGAATCTAAGATATTCAAATCAAAACTTATGTTCTCAAAGGCAGATAGGTTGAAATTATTTAATAAAATTAATGATATTAAAAATATAGGGGAATTCTTAGCAAATAAGATGCTTCTTTATAAAGCTATATTCCCTGATGATGATTTTAAACATCAAATCCTAAATATACTCAAATCTTTAAGAATAATCTCTAATCATGTGTCAGATGCAGTAAAGTTAATTGGTTCTGATCTCAGTAAAGCGCATGACATTTGCGAAGAGATAAAGGAAGAAAGGAGAAGAATGAGGAATCATGAATGGCAATTATTAGATCGTCTCTATAATTATGATATGGATTATCTTTCTAGAACTTTCTTATATCTAAAAGAATTAATTGAAGATATAATGATGCTGGCTGATCATATTAAAACGTTCTCAGAATATATTCAGTTTCTAGCAACAAAATATTTAATTTTTGATTAAACGTAAAGAGTCTAGATTAAATATGGCTGATGACTTAGTTTCAATCTTAGTTATAGTTTTAATAATCATGGCAATTTCTCTTGCTTTTTCTATTGGGGCTAATGATGAGACTTTGTCTGCATTAATAGGTGCTGGAGTCTTAAAGTTTAAGATGGCACTATTTTTAGGGGGTGTTGCTATAGGAGGAGGAATGATATTCTTTAGTGGAGGATTTGTAGCAAAAACAGTTGGTTCAGACATATTAGGTGAAGGTATAAAGTATACAACTTTTATGTTATTAACAGTTTTAATAAGTAGTATAATTTGGTTAGTGGCTGGGAGTTTTGCTGGCATACCTTTAAGTAGTACTCATTCTTTAGTAGGAAGTGTGTTCGGAGTTTTAATAGTATATGCTATTTTCCAAGGGGGAGTTAATCCTGAAACTGCTTTAAATTGGACTAAGTTAGGGAATGTAGTTCTAAGTTGGTTTCTATCTCCATTATTTGGCTTATTAGTAACCTTTATCCTATTCAAAATATTAGCAAAGCTATACTTGTCTCGTTTAAAAGGTTTGAATCAAATTGAAAAATCAGAGAGATATTTCAAGTGGTTATTACTTCTAGCAGTCATTTTTGCTGAAATTTGGGTTGGAGCTAACTCTGGAGAAGCTTTGGGTATCCTTTATGGCCTATTAGATAATGGCTCTTTGAACATTACGCAATATTTTTTCTATGCTGTAATTTGTGGAATTTTTGCATGCCTTGGGATTTATTTTGCCGCACGTTATGTTATCAGAAATTTAGCATCTCAAATGATAGATTCAAGACCAAGTGAGGGATTAATTATTCAAATGAGTTCAGCAATAATTTTAATGATTGCAACACTTCTTAGTTTACCAGTTTCTCACAGCCATGTAATAGTTTTCTGTATAATTGGAATGAGTATGGCTCAAAAAAAAGAGGTAGATACTAAATCTCTTGGAAAAATGGGAATATTTTGGGTGTTAACATTCCCTATCGCAGCCATTTTAGCCGGAATTATTTATCTAGGTTTTTTTTCATTTGGATTACCTTAAAAAACTATTAATATTAGGAAAATATATATTTCTATATATTCTATATAGTATTGGACAAATAGAGATTGATTAAAATGGGTTCTTTAATTGAATATTTGAAAAGAGAAACAGCTTTAAATGCCCTAGAAAAAACCATCAAACATGCCCAAAAAGTACAAGAGTGCGTGAAAACTTTAGATTTAGGTTTACAAATGCTTCTAAAAGAAAAAAACCTTGAAAAAACTCATGATATTTTCCATAAAGTTGATCTTTTAGAAGCAGAAGCGGATGAACTAAGAAGAGAACTTCAGAAAGATGTGTCAAGGGG
>JBHLNY010000208.1:0-6315 GCA_048941065.1 Promethearchaeota archaeon | reverse complement strand
CTCCTGTGACTATATCTTTTACTATTCCAACAGCTACAGTTCTACCCATATCGCGTACAGCAAATCGGCCCATTTCGGGGATTTTTTCATATTTTTCAAGACACATCTTCTTGATAGGACTTAATTCAACAATAGCTGATTCATTCTTCTTTAAGAATTTTGGCGAATCTTCAATAACAGCCCCAGTCTTCTGATCGAGTTTTTTATTTAAACTATTAAATTTAGCTGCAATTTGAGCAGTATGTGCGTGAATTACTGGAGTATAACCTTGTGCAATTGCTGTAGGATGCCAGATCACTATTATCTGACCTGTCCACTTTCCTTTTGGTGTGATAACGGTTGGAGGATCGCTAGGATGTCCTAAACAGTCACCTCTTCCGACATCCTTCATTTCGATTCCTCGGATACTAAAACCTACATTATCTCCAGGTTCAGCTTGAGGAATCTCTTCATGATGCATCTCAATACTTCTGATTTCGCCTTTAAAGCCAGTTGGCATTATAATGATTTTATCGCCTTTCTTTAAAACACCAGTTTCTACTCTCCCCACAGGAACGACTCCTGTTCCTTTAATCCTATATGCATCTTGAATTGGAAGTCTTAAAGGCTTATCTAAAGGTTTCTCTGGAATTACAAATTTATCAATTGCTTCGATTAAGGTTGGCCCATCATACCAAGGCATTTTATCAGTTTTCTTTGATAAATTTTCCATTGCCATTCCACTTGTTGGTACAAATGGTACATCTTTGACCTTGAAACCAATATTTCTCAGAAGGTCTCCAACTGCGTCTTTGACTTCATTGAACCTTGCTTCAGAATAATCATAAACATCAGCTTTATTGACGGCAACAACTAGCTGTTTCACACCTAATGTCTGTGCTAAATAAGCATGCTCCCTAGTTTGGCCATTAGCAGCAATTCCAACTTCCATTTCTCCTTTCTTGCCAGAAACAACAAGAATGGCGGCATCAGCTTGACTTGCGCCAGTTATCATGTTTTTAACGAAATCAGCATGGCCAGGAGCGTCGATAATTGTAAAATAACGATTTGGAGTCTCGAATTTCCGAAAAGCAAGATCAATTGTTATACCACGTTGTCGTTCTTCTTTTAATTTATCAAAAACGAATGCGTAAGACCAAGATTCTCGATCATATTCTTTTGCGAGCTTTTCAAGTTCTCGAGCTTCTCTATCAGTAACTGCCCCTGTTTCGATTAACAAGGCTCCCATCATAGTGCTTTTCCCATGGTCTATGTGCCCAATAATTACCAAATTTAAGTGTTGTTTATCAGTAGGCATTTTTCATCAATTTCCTCAATTATTTATAATTTTGTGTTTTTTATAATTTTGAATAGAAATATAATTTTAATTAAACGATATTGATTTTTAATATTAACCAATTTATATTCTTTTCTATATAATAGAGATTGATATTGTTTTTACATATTATTTCTTAATGTAAGTCCCATTTTTCGAATTCTTTTATATCAATATCCAACTTCATAGTTCAATTTAGAAAAAGATCTAAATTCAACTTTATAGATTTCATTGAACAAAATTAATGATAAAAATAAAAAATCATAGATCGTTAAATAAAATTAAGAATTTATAAAATAATTAAGAATAAACAAGGATCTAATCAATATTATGGTAAAAAGTAGAACAAATTTCCCCAGAGAAGGAGAATTTGTAATAGGTAAAGTAATGGAAATTGAAAACCAATATGTCTATGTAGATTTAGTTGATTATGAGGGATTACCTTCTGAAGAATTCGCAAAAGGGTTCATTCATGTGTCTGAAATATCTTCAAGGTGGATAAAGAACATCCGCAATTACGTTAGAATAGGTCAAAGAGTTGTACTTCGCGTATTAAGAGTTGATCCCCAAAAGGGACATGTTGATTTATCCTTAAGAAGAGTTAATTCTGCTCAGAGGGAAAACAGGTTAAAAGAATGGAAATATGCGGTAAAATTTGAGAATCTATTACAATTTCTTATAGAAGAAGGTATTGATCTCACTGTTAATGAAGCTTATGATTTGATTGGTTGGCCAGTTCTAGAACAATTCGATTCTTATCAAGAAACTCTTGATAACCTTAAAGAACGTGGTGAAGAGATATTAGATGGATTAGATGGGATCTCGGAAAAAGTTAAAACTGTTTTATTAAAAATCATCGATGAAAACGTTAAAATCTCAACAGTAAGTATATCTGGAAAAATCAAACTTTCTTTTATATCTGAAAATGGAGTAGACTACATTAAAGAGTCTTTGATTGAAGCTAAGAACATAATTAAATCAAAACAAACTAGAGGGATTAATATAAGCTATATTGCAGCCCCATATTATCGATTAGAAATTATCTCGAAGGATTATTTAGATGCGGAAAATATTTTATCTGATGCACTTGAAATTATAGAGCAAAAAGCAACTAAATATGATGGTAATTTTGAATTTATTCGCGATTAATCATTCAACCTTTATTTTAAAATAAGGATTATGACAAAATACCTTCAAAAATGCAAAGAGTGTAATAGATACGGATTACAGAATCCAGAATCAAAATGTCGTTATTGCGGTGGTCAATTAATAAACCCTAGACCACCTAAATTCTCTTTAACCGATAAATACGGAGAATATCGATTAAAATATTTTAAAGAAGAATTTGATAAGAAATTTAAATAAATTAAGTTAGATCTATTTTTTCAGCAAATTTCTCGTAAATAAGGATTTTAGCGTTTTTAAAAGGTATGTTGGCAATATCTTCTTTTTCAAAAGGACCATAATTTATAAAATCAATCCCTACTAATGGTGGGGTTTTTTTTAAAAATCTTATTAGGGTATAATTATAATCTTCCTTACTTTCTTCTATAGTTGTTTCAGATTTCTTAGCAATTTTAACTTCACTTAGCAGATCTGTTTCCTCAAGTCCAATATCTCTACCATTTTCTACTACTTCTGCTTTCTCCAGTTGTAAATCTTCAGTTTCTCTAAAAATAGATAATCTCTTTACTTTTCTATAACCCTTCTTAGAGCTTACTAAATTTTGATAAAATAATTTTTCAGCTTCAATAACATTATCTAAATTAATTTCTTTTAATGCTAATGCAAAATTTGTTATTTTTATTTCTCGAATTTTTAAAAGATCCTTAAAAAGAAAGTTAAAATTATCCTTATAAGATTCTAATAGCTTATACTTAAGATTATCCTCTTTGTCTTCTTTATAATCGTTTATAAAATTGATGATTTTTTTATATTCCTCGAATAGATCTTGGGATAGAGCTGTTAATTCTGTTTGTTGAAATTCATCAAGCCAATGCTGATATAACTTTTCGTAATCCTTTCTTAGTTCCATAGAAATTGAAATAGATACTTGATAGTAAATATTAAATTAAATTTGCTTAAAATTTTATTATTTCTTTAAATTGCTTTTGCAACTTCCTCGCATAACAAAAAAACAGCTACATGATGAGGGACATCAATTATATCTCCTTTTTCATAAGGGCCATATACATATCCTTTTAGTTTTGTTGCAGGAACTTTACTTTCTATGATTTCGAGTTTTTGAGTACTTTTTTCACTTTTAAATACAATAGGATCAAGTTTTTCAGTATTTTCATTTAAAGGATTGAAATTATCGAGTTCATCTAGAAAAATTTCTTGAACTTTGAATCCTGTTTTTCCATGCAAAGTTCCAGGATATCTAATAAGTCGGTGAGTATCAATAGTTACTGGTACATCTATTTCCACACCGATTTCTTTAACAATACATTGTAAGAATTTATTCCATGTGTTTGGAGAAAAGCCTTCTATTGACCATATATTTCTTTCGTTACTAGATATCATTTCCAGAAAATCATCTTTATAATTCAATAACGATTTTATAACTGGTTTGTTAAATCCAAATTTTCTTTTATCAAGCATCAAATCATTAATTTCAGCATAAGGTTTGTTTAAAATTTCCACTATTTTATTCACTATTTTCTCTGTCCATCCAATGTTATTCTTGAAAAAACCATAAATAATATTACTATGCTCCCTTAATCCTAAGATTTCAAATGAGATGTTTTTTCCCGTTACATAATCGACGATCTCTCTTCTTTCTTCACTTAATAAAGCTCTTACTTTTTCGTTTTCAATTTTTAAGTGGTAACCTCTATGACCTGAAAATGCAATTTTCATTTCCGTTCCATTAATAGCAAAATCGGGAATTAAAAAATCATAAATCAATTTTATCATTTCGTTTTTAGCTGTGTTTAAACACTCTTCACAGATCCAATTTAATCTTTTTAATTTTAGATTTCCACATTTTGTACATTTCTCTGGCATTCCTTTTCCTCTCTCATTACATTCTTTACAATGCCAGAAATCATGTTCTTCTTTACATGGGGTGTAAAAATGATCTACGTCAATATCTATAATTAAATCACAACCTTGATAACCTTTTTTCTCCATATCGGGAATCTCTGGTTGGTTATAAAGCGAACCACTTGAATAAGCATGTCTAGGAGCCTTTATTTTGAAAAATTCTATTAAACTTTCAAAATTTTCAAAGCTTAGATGCCTTTCCATTACTTGTTCTTCCCACGGGATGAAGCCATATTCTCTTTTATTGAAAAGGTTAACTTTTGGAATATTTAGGGAATTTTCTTCATAATATCGTTGGAAAATCCGCTTTAAATAAACTTTATCAATCATTGT
This sequence comes from Promethearchaeota archaeon, assembly GCA_048941065.1. GTDB lineage: Archaea > Asgardarchaeota > Lokiarchaeia > Sigyniarchaeales > SOKP01 > Loki-b32. Next base: position 1,619 of record JBHLNY010000208.1, on the reverse strand, counting down.
TCTTCTGAACTTTCTCCTTTTCAAATTTTTTTTTCTTAGTGGACTGATATTGCTTAAATTGAACATAAAATAATGGATGAGAAATTTGCTTTTGGGTATTATTCTTTTTTGAAATGTAACCATCTAAACATAATTTATCATTGTGCTTTTGAGCCATACATAGATTTAATGACTTAATTGTCAAGCATGCATGGGGGACATAACCTTTTTTTTTTGCGAAATCTACCTGGTATGTGGTTTTTTTATCGTCATAGTCCGGTTGCTTTGAAAAAATGTTGATAATAAATTCTTTTGGATAATTTAGAGCCAATAAAAAGAAAACAATTATTAATCTTTCAGTGTGTTGAAGGTTTTGCCCGATTTCTGCTTTCAGTAGAATCTCGTTCATACATGGAGGAAAATTTCTTGATATATCTTCTCCCTTTTTAAATGCTGCTTCAAAAGAATATTCAAATTTTTCTTTTTTCAACTCCCAGTCAGCTATTATACTATCATACAAACCTTTAAATTCCTGAATTTTTAGTAAATCTTCTTTTAATTTATTTATATTCTCATTATCTCCTTCAAACTCTAAAATTTTCATGCGTACATATTCTTGCATTAATCTACTAAGGTTCTTAGGGCGGATGTATACATATCCATCCTTAAGAGGATTATTTATTAATTTTCGAAAATCATCCTTTAATCTCGAAGATAATTTTAAATAATCTGAAAAATGTATTCTGAAATTGGTTTGTAAGGTCTCTACTTGATCTTTTATAGCAATTTTCCTAAAAACAGTCGGCTCATGTTCATATTTAATATCAAGATTTAAATCTTTACAGATTAAATATAGATTAGATTTATTTTCAATTTCTAATTCATTGTATGTTATTTTTGAATATAAGTTTGCAACTCTATAAGAAATAGATTTGTCATTGAGTACTTTTAACAACATTCTTAAAGTTAAATAAAGGTGAATGTTTGTTTCATCAACTTTGTATATAGAAGCTTTTTCTAAATTTTCAAAGGATGCTTTAAATAGAATTAGAATTCTATCCTGCAATGAGTGATTAGAATCTTTAGCAAAAAATTCTTTAATAGCTTCAGCCGGATCCTTTGATTCTCTATTAGAATAATAATTTTTTAAAGATGGAAGCCATGGATAATGCCTAACTAAATCGAGGATATTACTCATAGCCCATAAATTCTCCTTTTTGGAAATATTCTGTTTATTGCATAAAAAAATTGCTTTAATTAACCTTTTATAAGTTTAGAGTAAAACAATTTAATAATAATTGTAGAAAAATTAATTAAGAATATTAAAATTCATCCATATCCTCATCTTCGTCAAATTCAACTTCTTCGACTCTTGGGGCTAGGAAGTAACTTAGTTCTCCGCCTTCGAGTATATTAAATATCATCTTTAATGGATGATCAGATTTTAAAGAGATCTCCAACTTTTCGGTTATTGAACCAATTTTTAATATTGCTTTTAAGAATGTTAATGAATAAGAACCACTACTAGTACCAGATAAATTTGAGTCGAGTAAATCATCTTCATTAAGATTGTACTCCATCTCACCAATTTGTCCAGAAGAACTAAATATTAATCCTTGTTTTTCAATTGCTTTCATATT
>JBHLNY010000207.1:0-6325 GCA_048941065.1 Promethearchaeota archaeon | reverse complement strand
ACTATCACATCGGCCCGGGCAGCGCAGCGCGGGACGCCGGCGTGGACGCCGGTGTGAACACAGACGTGGACCGCGAACCGCGCCCCCATCAGACCCCGGACCTGGGAGCCGACGAATACTGGCCGCCTGGCGCGCTCAAGCGAGCCTATCTCCCCCTGGTGTTCCGTCAGTCGATAACCCCGTAGAGGACGCAGGCGTATAAAGTCTTTGGACAGCCATTAAATGGACGAGGTGGGCAGAGGCCGAACCGGCCTTTGCCCACCTCGCCTTGATGAGACGATACGCTTACTCGGAAGGATCCGGCGTGACCACGCGCACCGGGATGACCCCCAAATCGACTGGCCCCGTCGACTCGCGCCAATCCACGAACAGGTCGTTCGCCGGGTTGTCCGGCTCCTGCATCATGATTGGCTTGGGATAGTCGTCCAGCATCAGGAAATACATGTCCGACGGCACGTTGGTCACATAGAACATCCCGTTCTTGTCGGTGACGCCCTGCGGCGCTCTGTTCTTGTTAAGCGAGGACAGGACAACCGAATTGTCGGAAGAGAAAAGCGCCTTGGCCAGATAGACCGGTCGTTTCACGACTGGCTTGCCGGTGTGCTCGTTGAAGATATACCCGCAGACCGTATTCCCCACAGGCTCAATCAAGGTCAGGCACGACGGACGGGCCGTGGCAGTCGGGGCAGTAGGCGATCCAGGCACCGGCGTGTCTTGCGAGGTCTCGACGCACGCGCTACTCCCGACGAACACGAGCACGAGCAGCCCCAAGCACATGGCCGATGCCAACCCGATGATCTTGTCTCTCAATTCCACACCTCCCTGAACGCTATCTCAAGAGGTCGAGTTCTGAATTTCTGGGTGCGTACTAGGAAAGAAGGGGCCACCCTGTGTGGCCCCTTCCTCCTGTTTCGAGATGTTGTATCCGTGGTCGATCTATGGAGCCGCGATCGCGTTGTACGACATCATGGTGTCACCCACGCCGCTGGGCCCCTCCTGGTTGACGATGACCACGAACTGCTGGGTGCCGCTGGCACTGGTGATCTCCGCGGCGCCGTTCCAGTTCATGGGCAGGCTGCCGTTGTTCTGCTGCGTGAACAGGTAAGTCTCGTACTGCGCCAACGCGCTCGGGGTCGTCTGGGTCGCGGCCGCCTGGCCGGGGAAGCTGATCGTGAACGTGGAGGCAGCGGCACCGATGTTCATGACCTGCACGGAGGTGTTGAACCCGTAGAAGGCCCTCATCACGTTCGGCGCCACAAAGCGAGTGCCAGTGACGGCGAACGCGTTGTAGCTGGACGCCTTCCCGGTGCCGGTGTTCTGCTGGTTGACCACGGCGATGATGTTGCCGCCGCCTGACGACGTCAGATACGCGGAGCCGATCCAGCTAGCTGGCAGGGCAGTGTTGTTCTCCTGGGTGAACAGATGGCTCGCGCCCTGAGCCAGCGACGGGGACGTCTGGGATGTGCCGTTCTCAAAGTGGATGGTGACGGTCTGCGCGCTCGAGTCCAGGTTCTGCACCTGCACGGAGGTGTTGAAGTTATAGAAGCCCCGCATCAGGTTCGGGACGTACAGCGTGCCGGCCGCGTCTGCCGTGGAGAAGCCATTGTAGGTCTGCTGCTCCTGGTTCGTGGGGTGATTCTGGTTCACCACCGCGACGACTGGCCCGGTGGCCGTGACGGTCCCCGCGCCGATGTAATTGGCCGGAATTCCCACGGTGGACCCGTTATCGAAGCGATGCGCCGCGCCCGGCTTCAACCCCGTGGTGGAGTCCGAGTAACCGCCAGTGTAGTTGATCGTCACGTCCACGTTGCTCGACCCGGCGTTCTGGATCGAGACCTCGGTGGTGTAGCCGTAGAAGGAGTCCATGATCACCGGCAGGTAGAACGTGGTCGCGCCGGCCGAGAAGCCGCTGTACGTGCCCTGATAATACAGGGTGCTGGCAGCGTTCTTCGCCTCCTGGATGCCGATGGCGGCAACCGGCTGGTCAGAAGATACGACCACCGACCCGTTGAACCCGGTGGGCAGGCTCGCGTTGTTCGATTGGGTATACAGCGTAGAGTCGTTGCCGGGAATGGTATCGGACACGTTCGCAGCCACGACCTGATTGCCACTGCTGTCATAGAAAGCGATGTTGACGTTGGCAGGTGAACCGCTCAGGTTCTGCACCTGAAAGCTGGTGTTCGTCGTCATCTGGGCGCTTGCGGCCGTGGCTGTCAGCCCCGCCAGCAGGATCCCGATCACGACTGTACAAAGTATTTTCTTCATCTTTACCTCCTAAGTAGAAATGGTTGATAGTGTAAGTATCCACACAAAGTTGATATTAGAGCATCTTGGCTGTTGCTTTTTCACATCCCTCCTCTCTCCCGAAAGCCTGGCAGGCACAAGGGGAAACCTGATTTTCGCTCTTGCTCATTTCCTGACGGTGCTAGTATACCTTAACCCGGAGCCATTAGCAATAACACATAAGGGGTATTCGCAACCACTTGTGGTTTTTCCCTCTGTCCAACCGACGTCAGTGAACCGAATCCGGCGCTGCGAGCCATACCACTTAAGGAGTATTATGGCCCAATTGGGCTAACCAGACCCTCCCCCGGGCGAGCAGAAAGAAAAAGAGGGCAATACACGCCTCCCCAAGCAACAGCCACATCCTCAACATGACGACGGCGGCCACGGCCACCGGGCTCTGGACATATAGTTGCAATAGCAGCAACAAGGAAATCTCACGAACGCCCAGTCCTCCGGGTATCGGCGCGGCCAATAATGACAACACGCCGGAGGTGGCCACCAAGCCGGCAAACACCGGGAGCAACGTCCACGGCTGCGGATCCAGGGCACAGATGAGAAAGTACAGGATGGCTCCTCCCAGGATCCAGCTCAGCACATACAGCCCGGTCCACACAGACACGTCGTGCCACGTCAAGTTCGGCTCGCCGGTCATCTTTGGCACGATCCGCCTCACCAGGGATACCGCATCGCGCGGACGCAAGGTAAACCAGCCAATGGGAATCAAGAATAGCAAGGCCCACATGCCGCCGGGGAACTCGGCTCTCAGTTGTGGAGAGAGCACCAGCATCAGCGCCATCAATAGCATCCCGGACGAAACCTGCACAAAGATCTCCCAGAGCGTTCCCCACAGTGGAACCGCCAGTGTCGTTTCCGCCTGGTGATACAGGTACGTCCGCCCGGCAAGCTGCCAGATAATACCGGGGAGCCGTCGGATCACTGTGGAGAAACTATAGATTTCCAGGTCCTTCCAGAAACCGACGCGGCTCCCGAAAACGCGGCTGATGAGATACCAGGTCAGGATATTCAGCCCGAAGGCAAGAACCAGCGCCACGCCAGCGCCGACGAGCGGTAACGGGTTCAACTGCCAGGAGAATGCCTGGAACTCGGCCCAGTTATGATAGACCGTGCTCCCGATAACGAGCAGCGCCAGCCCGATCCCGGTCAGCGTCAGGCAGTGGCGCACCCATCGTTGGCCAAGCAACGCCTTGGCAGATTCCAGTGCCCGGTGCGTCATGCTCGCTCGACCTTGCGGCAAAACCAGGTCATGATGGTGCCACGGTTCAAAAGGTCGACCATTCTGCTCGCCGGCATCATCAGCGCCCGTGCCGGCAAAGAGAGGATGATCCGAGTCAACGCTGAACGAAGCCGTTCATTCGCGATCCGATCATTCATGGCAAATCGCGCGCTGTAGGCAAAGGCATTGTACGTGCCGTAGATGCAACGGCGTTCCGCCAGGTCAAATCCAACCGCCCTGACCATTTTCTCAAGTGTAGCTGGTGGAAACACGAATAAATGGCGGGGCATATCGTAGCCGGCCCAGTACTTTTTGAATATCTTCAGATCATAGCTCTCCACGCTGGGGATCGCGAACACCAGCAGCCCATTCGGGCGCAACGCCTCCCTGATCCGGTGCAGCGCCTGCTGCGGATCGGAAAGATGCTCCAGCACATTCCACATGGTCACCAGGTCCAACGATGCCGGTTCCAGCCGGGCGGCCCCCAAGGTGGTGTTCTGAACCGGCAAGCCCAGTTCCTCCCGAGCGTAGGTCACGGCCCGGGCACTGGGCTCGATCCCTGCGACCTCCCAGCCGTGCTCCCGCATGCCATCCAGGAAGGCGCCAGTGGCACAGCCGACGTCGAGCATCCAACCAATTTGAGCGTGACGCATAATCGCTCGATATCGTTTTTCGATCCCGTAACGGTAATCAATCCGACGTAACCACCCGAGCCGCTGCTTCTGCGTTCCCACGTGCGCTTCGTAATCCGGGGGGTAATAGATCTCAAGTTCCTCAGAGGTGGGCTGTGGGTTCAGGTACATCAATCCGCAACGATTGCATTGCACGAGCGTGAACTCGCCCGGCATGCCATGCAACAGATCGCGCCCGGTCAACACGGGCGAGGTATCATCAGCGCCGCAGCAATTGCAAGTCACGTATCTCACTATATATGTCCTTGCCTCCGGGTGCGCAATTGCTCCCTGACAACCTCCAATTCGCCACGAGGCGATTCAACCAGGTGACGTACGTGTTGCGGGATGCGGCGAATCAGGTTGATCCGGTCCTTTGCCCGGCGAATGCGTTGGAACTCACGCCAATAGCCGCGCAGTTCTTCCGCGCTCATCGTCTCTGACAGGTGAATTCCGTTCTCTGGGTTCTCTGGGTTGTCAATATACAACCGATCCCAGGGCACGTTGTTCGGGTCAAGCAGACCACGTTGCAGTGCGTATTCCCATACCGGTGTGCCCGGCAATGGCGTCAGTAGATATGCCTCAGCCCGATACAGCGGTGCCGTGCGGACAAAATCAAGCGTTTGCTCGACCTCGGCGCGCGTTTCCTTGGGCGAGCCGATCACGAAGAACCCCGTGATATTGATGTCGTGTCGACGAAAGACGTCAACAGCGTTTCGATTCTGCGCGACCGTGACGTGAGGCTTCAGATATCGCAACGTATTGGGGGCCATCGACTCGAAACCAAGCATGACCTCGACGACATTCATTTCCTTCAGCAGACGGGCCAACTCGTCCGTCACCAGGTTGGCCCGGCATGTGGTCGAGTACTTCACTCCCCTCAATAGAGGTTCCTGTTGTAATAACTTGACGATTTCCTCGACGCGCTTGAGGTTAGCGACGAATAGATCATCCCAGAAATAGATATGTGGTGTACGATACCGCTCCACAACCTCTTTGATTTCTGCAACCACATACGCTGCGGAATGAAATCGAATGCTCTTCCAAAAGGCGCTGGAGGCGCAAAACACACATCGATAGGTGCAGCCACGTGACGTGATCACCCCCACGCTCTCGCCGGGGCGAATATGCATCAAATCCCGTGCTGGAAACGGAAAGTCGTCCAATGGCTTGTGCAAGGGGCGCGGCTCACCCATCACGACCCGACCCAAACCGTCCGGAAGTGCTATCCCCGGGATAGCGGCGAACGTTGAACGATCCGGTCCCCTGTCAAGAAACGTCCGGCAAACATCCAACATCGTGTCCTCACCTTCTCCGATGACGCCAAGATCCATGCTTGGCGTCATCGAGTCTGGCAAGGCACTAACGTGATGCCCGCCGATTACGACGAAAGTCCCGAGATGATGACAGACGTCCGCCGCTTCCACCGCCATGCGATAGTATTGGGAGACTGTCGAGAGGCCCACCACATCGGGGCTGTATTCCTTCACCTTCTGCGCTACCCAGGCCGGTTCTCCCTTGCTGATCTGGACCTCGATCTGTGGGATCTTTTGACGTACATGGGCAGCGATATAGCCAAGGCCGCTCGTCAGCCGGGCGTCTCTCTGATCGGCCGGCGCGATTTCCACCAACAAAAGCCGCATAGCTATCTCCTGTTGCTCCTCACCTTCCAACCGGCCTTCACGCCTTCACAGAATGGCCTAAACCACTTTACATGACCCTTGGCAAGTTCGCGAGCCACTACCCAAAGCAGGAATATCGTCAGGGGCACAACTGCCCACCATCGATGTCCGTAATGTTGTTTATAGAACAAGACAATACCTTGCGACCAGTACCGCCACTTCTGCGGCGATCCCTCGCCAGTACTGGCTGACACGTGATGATGAACCACAGCTCTCGGTTCATACCACAGTGTCAGGCCACTGGCTCGTACCCGGTCACAGAACGCGTAATCCTCCTGATACATGAAGTATGCTTCATCAAATAGACCAGCCATTTCAAACGTGGCCCGGCGGATCAACAGCGCGCAGGCAGTCGCGTATTCGACGGGGCCTGACGTATCGTACTGCCCTTCGTCCCATTCCCTGTATCCACGTATCGTTACGCGCGGTGGAAAGGTCCTCCACTGTGCGCC
>JBHLNY010000206.1:0-6346 GCA_048941065.1 Promethearchaeota archaeon | reverse complement strand
GAAGCAAAAAAATCTCTAAGAGGAATAAGAAATATTCAAATTGTAGAAAGTGATGTAAAAGTAAAAGAAGATGTGGACAAACTTATATACAGAGTTCGCGTTCAAGTAAACTTCCAGTTAGAAAGGTAATTTATTAATTAATTTTAAAATTTTTTTTCCTTTTTCTATTGTTTTTAAATCTATTAGAAACTGTATTATTCAGAAAGGAATCAGATTCATAAAAAAGTTTTAAATATTCTTATTTGTTAAGAATAAATGTTAATTTAAATTAGTTAGATTTTAAATAGTCTGAAAAGGGGTTTAAATGTTTCAGTTAGAAGATATTTTGGACTTTCTTAATGATCCAATTGTTTTTAGATATATAATTGCAGCTATAATATTATTAGTTATCATAATTATTTGTTGTATCATACATAGTAAATTAACTAAATAAAATAAAAGACAGGTTAATCTTAGATTTTTATTTTAATTTCATTCTGAAGATTGTAATTTCAAATCATCTATTAAATTCCTAATATCATTTCTTGCTTGGAGTGCATAAGTAAAATTAGGATCAATTTTCAGTGCTTTTTCATATTGTAGTAAAGCATGCTCAAAATCTCCTATTGTTTCATATATTAAACCCATATTGTAATAACAATGTTTATATTCAGGTTTAATTTTGAGTGCAACTTCATACGCTTTCTTTGCCTTTTCTAATTTACCCAAATTAAAATAAGCAATTCCAAGATTGTAGTGCGCTCTATAATTATTAGGTTTTATTTCTATTATTCTTTTAAATATTTCTTTTGCTTTTTTATACTCTAAAACATATTCATCATTTAGGTATCCACCATAAGAAAATAGTGTTTCGATAAGAACTTTCTCAATTCTATTAAAATGAGGAGAATTTTTATAGAGATCTTCTAGGATCTTTAAAGATTCGTGATATTTTCCTTGAATTTTCAATTCTTTCGCTTTTTTGATCAGAACATCATTTTCTTCCATAATTTCTTGAGAAAAGATTACTTGATTCTATTTTTAATTAAATATCATTTTCATACCATAAATATTGGGATTTCTTAGCCCCAATTTTTAAAAAAACACTCCTTAAAGCCCCATCAGAATCAGGGCATATTAAATAAACTTTATCAATTTTTAATGTTCTTTTAATGTATAATTGGAGCTCTCGGATAATTTGTTCTTCAATCCCTCTTTTAAAAGAATCTTCCTTTCTAGTTAAAACCTGGTGTATAATTACGCGATCATTTCCTAAATAATCACGAAATACAGTATATGTTCCCCAACCAACCATTTTTCCATTTTCTTTTGCTACAACCATGGAATTTCTATATTTAAGGTCTAATAATCTTTTATTTAATTCCTCTTCAAATCTCTGCCAGTGTGAGAAAAAATAAGATTTATTCTCGATAAAATCTTCAAATATCTCCTTTAAGGCTTCCTTATCCAAACGAGGATCATATCTATCAATTATCAGCATGATTTTCTCAAATTCAGAAAAATTTTTCTCTTAATAATTAAACTAATATTTCTTCTAATGAATTATGGTTTTATAAGATTTTTTTTCTCTGGTCTTTAATTTTTCTTTAATAACAACTCTTTTTTATAATAAAATATATTAAAAAGTGATTAAAAATGAGAAATAAGACAAATAATTCACCAAAAAATCCTGAGAATGTATTAGTTCCATTAAAGAAATTAAATAATGAATTAATTATACCCCAACCCTCAAAACCAGGTGATGCTGGTGCTGATGCTCGTATTATAGGATTTAAAAAAATTATTAACGAAAATGGTAAGCATGAACTAATTGATTTAAAAATAAATAGATATACATTAAAACCCTTGGAGAGGATTGGATGTCCATTAGGCTTTTCTACTGCTATACCTAAGGGTTATTACTTTAAAGTTGTCCCGCGTAGTGGTTTAGCATTATGGGAAGGGATCTCTATAGTTAATAGCCCTGGAACAATTGATGCAGGATATAGAAATGAATGGATGGCTATTGTAGTAAATCTTTCAAATAAAGAGGTTACTTTAAAGAAAGGGGATCGAATTTGTCAGATTATTTTAAGTAAAATGTATGAATATGAATTTATCGAAACAGAGAATTTACCAGATTCAGAACGTGGAAAAGGAGGATTTGGAAGTACAGGTAAAAAATGATTATTTAATTTATTATTAATATTTAGATATAAGGAGAAAAATTATGTCAGAATTATCTTATGAAGAAAAATTTATAATCGAAAAATTGAATGAGAAAGAGGGCAATATGAAATATAAGGAATTACAAGTTCTATGTGAAAATGAATTCGAAGGTGTAAGGTTAATATTAAAAAAATTAAAAGAGAAGGGAATTGTTGAATATGAGGGAATGATCCCCGCATTTTCTGCAGAAATTGAGTTAATTAAAAAGAGATAATTACAAAATCTAATAAATTCTGAATTTTTTGTTGAGGTATTACATAAAATAAACTTCTTAAGATTTTATTTATTCCTTGAATTATTATTGCTAAATTAGAATAAATTAACTCAATTTTAGGTATTAATTTTGAATAATACAAAAGAACACTCTTCAACTCAACCAATAGAAGCAAGTAAAAATCAAGTAAAAGACCATTTTCTTTATAAAATCTTAAATCCTGAGAGTATTTGTATTTTTGGAGCAAATAATGATCTTTTAAGTACAATGGGATCGATGCAAATGCGAAATATTAGATCTGGATTTAAAGGAAAGATTTATCCTATACACCTAAAGTTATCAGAAATTCAAGGTTATAAGGCATATAAATCTGTTTTAGATCTCCCTGATATTCCTGATTTAGCTCTTATTATTTTACCACCACGTATTGTTCCTCAAGTTTTAGAAGAATGTGGGGAGAAAGGAGTAAAAAGAGCAATAATTACATCTGGAGGTTTTAGGGAAAGTCGCCATACAGATGGAATTAACCTGGCTAAAAAAATTGACGAAATTGCTAAAAGATATAACATAAGATTCATTGGCCCTAATTGTTTAGGCGTATATAATGGTTGGTACGGATCAGATACTAATGATGATTATCTTATGACATTTTGGCCATATTATGTACCTGATCTAGGAAAAATCTCTATTATCAGCCAATCTGGTACCATTGCAGCACAAACTTTCTGGCAAGCAAAAAAATTAGGAGTTAAAATTGGCAAATCAATCTCTGTAGGAAATGAGCAAAATGTTGACATGGTTGACATTTTAGAGTTTTGCAAGAACGATCCACAAACGGATGTAATTGGATTATATATTGAAGAAGTCAAACGTGGTAAAGAATTTATAAGATCAGTAGAAGAGATTACACCTATAAAACCAATTGTAGGAATATATGCAGGCGGAACAGAAGCAGCAACCAGATCAATTATGAGCCATACAGGAGCAATAGCAGGTAATAGTAAAATCTATGAGGGTGTTTTTAAAGAAACGGGTATAATTTCTACTAACTCTGTTATGGATTTCCTTTACTATCTTAGAACTCTTTTATATGCCCAATCATATAACATTTTTCCCAGTGGAAAACGAGTTGGAATTATAACTGAATCTGGTGGTTCTGCCACATTAATGACAAAAACATGTGAATTATATGGGTTAGAAGTTCCAGAATTTTCTAAGGAATTACAAAAAGAAATATCGAGCTACATACCTTATACTGCTAGTGGCTCTAATCCCATTGATGTCACCTTTTTTGAGAATTTTTATGAGTTTTTTGTATCAATTCCGAAATTGATAATTAATTCCGGTGAAGTCGATTGTATTCTCTTCGACGGTGTTTGGGATTTTGGAGAAGTAATTAAATTAATCGAAAAATCTGGAAGTTCCATTAGTAAATTGATTCAAAATTTCTCTAATGTTTTTTATTCTAGTTTCCTCAAGCCATTAATTCGATTAACACGTAAAAAATCGATCCCCATGTTTTTTTGTGGTGCACAGTTATATTCTTATCCTTTATATAAGGAATTTCTAAATCGTAATATCCCAATATTTGAACTATGGGATGAGGCACCCAAATGTATGAATATGCTTGTAAATTACTCAGAGTATCGAGATAAATTTTCTTAAAACCAATTGTATTTATTATTGAGAATTAACTTCAAATTCCTTACATAATTTACAATATCAATAAGAAAAACTTGGTTGGCAAAAGTTTGAATGAAATTGATAAAAATCCTTTAAAAAGCCATTTTTTGTACCCTTTTTTAAATCCTAAAAGTATAGCTATTTTTGGAGCAAATAATGAGTATATAGGAACAATGGGGGCAATGATGCTACGCAATATAATTTTTGGTGGATTTCCAAAAGAAAAGATTTTTCCTATCCATCCTAAATTAGAAAAGATTCAAGGTTTAAGAGCATATAAAAGTGTATTGAATTTACCTCAAACTCCTGATTTAGCTCACATTATTTTAAAGCCAAGTATAGTACCTCAAGTTTTGGAAGAATGCGGGCAGAAAGGCATCAAACGTGCTATAATCACTAGTGGAGGTTTTCGGGAGGTAGGGAATGAAACATTATACAAAGAAATAATTGAAATTGCTAAAAAATATAATATAAGATTTATAGGACCTAATTGTCTTGGAATTTATAATGCGTGGTATAGATATCCAGAATTCAAAGCACGCTTTAATACGATGTGGATTTATGAAACTCCTGAAAGAGGGAACATTTCAATTATAGCTCATTCGGGTACTATAGCCTCTCATATATTTTGGGTATGTAAAGAGATTGGAGTAAAGATTGGGAAATCATTTTCAATAGGAAATGAGGATGATATTGATATAGTTGATTGTTTAAATTATTTAAATGATGATCCTGAGACAAGTGTAATTGGATTATATATTGAAGAAATTAAGAAGGGAAAAGAGTTTATTACGTTAGCGAAGGAGATTTCTCCTAAAAAACCAATAGTAGCAATTTATGCAGGGGGAACAAAAGCAGCAACTAGATCGATACTGGGACATACTGGGTCGATTGCAGGGGATAATAATATATTTGAAGCTGTATTTAAGGAAACAGGTATCATTTCTACATATTCGATTAAAGATTTTATATATTACTTAAGAACCTTTTCGAGTGGAATTTTTCCTAAAGGAGACAGACTTGGGATCTTAACTGATTCTGGAGGATGTGGTGCTATGATGGCAAAAGCTGCTGAAAAATTAGATTTGAATGTTCCAGAATTTTCAGAAGAATTAAAATCAAAGCTAAAAGATTATGCTCCAGATATCGCTATTATTGATAATCCGCTAGATTTAACTTTCTCATTTGGAGTGCACAACAAGTATATAAAGATTCCAAAACTCATGATTAACTCGGGAGAGATAGATGGTATTATTATATATGCTGCTTGGGGCATTCAAGAAGTGTTAGATGTTATAAAAAAGTCTGGTGGGGAAATCCCTGATGTATTTCGCCAAATGAATAATGATATGATGAAAAGAGCTTATTTAAAACCAATTCAAAAGTTTGCTCGTAAAAAATCGGTTCCTATATTTTATATTTGCCCACAAGGATATTCCAATGACTGGGCAAAAGAGTTCATTAATTCTAATATTCCTATTTTTGATTTATGGGATATGCCAATAAAATGTTTTAATATCTTAGTAAAGTATTCAGAATTTTGCAAAAATAGATCTAAAAATCTGTAATATAAGAGTAAAAATACGATTGTTTTCCACTAATTATTTATATAAATTTTATCTATATTTATTAGAATCATTAAGTAAAGATTAAAAAATAACAAAAAGTTGTTATATTTTTGCCTATAGAATATTATAATCCCCCCTCTGCACTGTTGGCGTCTGGTTCCAGAATAGGTGTTGAAATTGGAGGTTCAAAAAGTATACTTAGTATTGATAACAAGCATAACTTTTACAGCGAGGGAAATATATTTACCGAATTAAGTTGGGGTGAATTTTATCGTGAGGAGGGATTAGAGGATCAAATTGATACATTTACTACTAAAGAGTTTGATTCTGTTCGCGAAAAGCCCCAAGCATTAATAGAAACTATTGTTAATAGCATATATAATATTATTAATAATAAAAAACTCTTTTATGGGATTGCTGACTTTGAAGTAGATGCGTTCCTTAATCAAAATACGATTATCCCTGGACTAAGATTAGATTACCAGATCATCAATAAATTACTTAAAGCTCATAAAGAAACAAGAGATGAAAATTTATTTCCACCAATATTATCTGATGCAAAAGGAAGTAAAAGAATTAAAGTGGAATTTCAAGGGGGTAAAAAGAAAAAACTCCAATTATATGGTTTTGAATTAGAGGATTATGCCGATAAATTGAGATTAGCAAGAGGATT
>JBHLNY010000205.1:0-6366 GCA_048941065.1 Promethearchaeota archaeon | reverse complement strand
AAGATACTTAAATTTTGCTGTACTACGACCACGAGCTCGTGGCATATATCTTTTTATTATTCTTCCCCTATGTGTTGCCGCATGAATTATTCTACATAACTCAGTATCTAAACCTTTATATTCAGCATTAGATTCAGCAGAAGAAAGAATTTCGTAAATTCTAGCTGCTGCTTTTTGAGGGTACCTACCAGCATACCATTTAAATTGCTTTAAGTCCTTCTTATGAGCTAGCTTCTTCTTATGTCTTCTAAAAGGGACTGATTGTTTTAATTGAATTACATTTTCTAAAAAAGTCTTAGCTCTTTCAACTTTCATACCTTTTATAACGGCACAGATCTCTCTAGCGTGTTTAGGTTTGATTCTTAGATCTCTTCCTGCTGCTTTTGCTAATCTTTCAGCATCATATTTCTGTTCTATGAAAGAATATCCCCAAGTAGGCATTAAATATCATCTCTTTTTTTATTATAATAATTGTTATTTTAAGGGAACATATTTACTTGAACGTGTGGCTCCAATCCCTGGACTACCATGCTGAACCCGTCTTCTAGTTAGGGAGAATTCTCCAAGATAATGTCCAATCATGTCCGGAAGGATATTCACAATCTCGAAATCTTTTCCATTGTATACTCCGATCTTAAGCCCGACCATTTCGGGGAAAATAAGCATATCCCTTACATGTGTTCTCGTAGTCAAATCTTTTCCTCTTTTCTTAGCTCTATAAGCCCTTCTTAATCTCTCGAGCAACTTCTTTTGTCTTGGAGGTAGTCCTCTACGTAGTGAACGTCGTGCTCTTGCAGGTAGTAATTGAATGAATTGGTCCATGTTCATCTTTTTTAACTCATCGAGTGAGTAGCCTCGGTATTGAAATTGTAATTTCTTCCTTTCTTCTTCTAAATCTAACTCTTCTTCGGATTCTTCTTCAATTTCTTCAACAGAAACATCTTCTTCTTCACTTTCTTCCAGTTCTTCTTCATTAAATTCTTCATCCGGAGCCATTTTTAAACCAATCTGCTTGTTCCATTTATTATATTATGTAAATTTTCTTCTAATTATATTTATTACGGTAAGCTTTTTAGTAATATATCAAATTTTAATTTTATTAAAAAGAGGTATATAACTAAGAAAAAGCAAAAAACTTATAAGTCTAAAATGTAATTTTATAGAAATTTAATTCAAGTTGCGATCGGTATCCGAATTTTATCGAATAATTTAGTTGATATTTTAGAACATATGAAAAAAATTATTCATAATTATTTGGATTGAATATTCTTGATATGTCTTCTTCGTTGAAATTCCCAGTCCATTGTTCCTTTATAAGCACGAATTTTTCATCGTTAGGATTAATAACAGTATGAAATGTGCTTATAGGAATTTTAAATTTAGTACCGCTTTTTACGTTATAATAAACAGTATCTCCATTTATTATAATCGGGTTACCATCCAATATTTCCCAGAGTTCATTCCTATGCCTATGAGTTTGAATGGAAAGTCCAAATTCTGGTCGGATAAAAATCAAATTATAATCTGGATATGTAAATTTGAAACTATACCACTTAGGAAGAGTGTCTATATATCCTTCGGGGACATCATATCTTCTTTTGAAAAATTCTGCTTTTAAATTAATTTTTTCTGAATGCTCATATTTATAAGGATCATAAATAATTTCGTGATTAGAAATATCTCTATCAAATAGAATTTCAATAGGATTCTTTGCTTTATTAATTATCATATAAGGGTTTTCTGGCTTTATAATTAATTCTGAATTCATAACATTTCCTGTAATAAAAGAAAAACCATTAATTAGGTAAACATTATCAGTTTTATTTTTATTAAGGGAGATTCTTAATTCTTGAAAATTATTTCTTCTCAATGATGTACTTCTTTTAGGAAAAATTATTCTTTTTATCATATTAAATCTCTTCTTAATTAAGTTTGATATTCAATTCTTTTAGTCTATCTTCAATTTCATATAAGAAGGGCATGGACTCTTGAGCTCCTTTCCTAGTTACAGCAATAGAGGCTGCTATTGTTGCGAATTTAACTGCTTCAATAATTTTTTCACCTTTACTTAATTTACTTGCTAAAACTCCAATAAAACAATCTCCTGCTCCTACTGTATCTACTGCCTTGACTTTAGGAGCAGGAATATCAATACTTATATCGTTTTCTCGATTGTAGACCACACAGCCTTTATTACCTAGTGTAGTAATGATAATCTTTGGACCTAAACTGCAAATATCTCTTGAAGCCTGAATTATCTTTTCTATTCCTTCACCAGACAACCCATTTAATTCTAAAAGTGAATATAGTCGAAATAATTCTCCTTCATTTGGGATAATTATGTCTATGTTCTCTAAAATATTACGAGGAATAGATTTTAATGGTGCAGGATTTAAAATTTTTATTACATTCCCTTTTGAAGCTACATTAAATATTTCAGCAATAACATCAATAGGAATCTCCATCTGGACAACTAATGTATTAGCATTTTTAATTATATCTTCCTTTGCCTTAACTTCTTCTACAGTTAAATTAAAATTCGCTCCTGGAGCTACACTTATCATGTTTTCTCCATTACTATCAATCAATATGAAGGCAACGCCGCTATGTTCGTGTTGATCTCTAAAAACATGGTCTATCTTAATTCCCTCCATACTTAATCGTGAAATCATTTGTTCACCGAAGAGATCGATTCCAATTTTTCCTATAAAAATTGTATTTGCTCCAGATCTAACAGATGCAACGGACTGATTGGCTCCCTTACCACCCAAAAATTGCTTAAATGTCCCACCAGTAACGGTTTCACCAGGATTGGGGAATCTTTTAGAATAGATATTTAAATCCATATTACTAGAACCAATTATAAGTACATAACTTTTTTTTTTAACCATACCATCAACATGATGTTAAGATTCTATTAAGATTTTCACTATTTCTATATAGTTTAATTATGGATCATCATAATATTTTATTTACGATCGAATAGTATTGATCGAATGGTTTTAATTACATAAATTTTTAAAATTAGTATTAAGCAAATTAATCTGCTTAAAACAATGAAGTGTAAAGCAATTAAATAAAAAATATATAAATAATTTTTAAGGGTTATTGATATGGCTAAAGATAAAATTATTGGGGCTATAGTCATGCTTGTTGGGATTCTAATTGCTATCATCTATACATTGGGCTCAGTGGTTGACTTATTCTTTGAAACTATTGGGGATAATCCTAATTGGAATGAATGGGCAGAAATTTTTGGAATAAATTGGTTAGATTGGAAATTGTTTGTGGTCGCACCTCTTTGGCTTTTGGTGATTTTAATCGCAATTATCGCAATCTGGATTGGCTATAGCATGCTAACAACTCCGGCGCCTGTTCCACTCGAGGAATTAGAAGAGGAATTGGCTGCTGAAGAGGAATCCGAAGATTAATGAATAAATTTAAATTTTAATTTTTTTATTTTCTTTTAAAATGGATAAATTAACACTTATTTCTTTATTTAAATTAACTTAAATAGTCATTTTTATCTATTAAGGAAAGTATTAGTAATCTTCTAATAAATAAGTAAATAATGTTCCAATATCGTGGCAAGCAATTACAACATTGAGACTTGGATCAACCTTAATGCTATTCAAACAAGATTTTTTTTTAATATTAATTAGAATTTTACCAGTATTTTCATCCAGAATAATTAATTCGCCCAATGTTGTTCCTAAGAGTATAAAATTTTTTTTATTTCTTGTAAAAATAGTTATGGTTTCTATATTCTTATTTTTCAATTCCCATTTTACTTCTAAATTTTCATTTAAATAGAGTATTTTTGATGTAAAATTGATCTTTTCAATCGGAATTGAGTTATCGAAGTATTTGAATGAATAGGTACTGACTAATAATTTATTATATATATTCTTAGGGAAACTGATGGTTTTCCATACGTAATCATCGAATTTCACAGATTTAATTTCTTCATGAGAATTTTTATCTATAAAATGGAGTAATTTATCATCTCCTCCGCATATTATTAAGTCTCCTATCTTTGATTTCATAAATGAATTACATCTTATCTTTTCAGAATATTGTCTAAACCAAATTAAATCACCACTTTTCCCATTAAAAGCTCTAATAGTACCATCATTTCCACATGCTATTAATTCTTTATTCTTAGATCCTTTGATATCAGTCCAAAGGATTGCATCTCCAACTCCATCCATAAAAATTTGCGCCCAAATTAAACTCCCATCTAATGGATTTAACACTCTTATAGTTTTATCTAATGAGAATACAATTAAATCATTAAATCCATCATTATTTATATCATCAATAAGAATTCCACTAATCGAAGCTTCAAATTTGTGCGACCAGATGAGATTTAAATTATATGCTAAATCACTCTTAAAAACTCTTAATACTCCATCCATACCCCCTAAAATTATTTCTTGTTTTCCGTCCTTATTGATATCATAAATAATAGCCTGCCAAATTGATTTATTTTTTGAAATTTCCTTTTCATGTAATAATTTTCCATCTAAAGAAAAAATTAATAATATCCCTGTTTTAGTATAAGCAATAATTTCAGTCTGACCATTATAATTTATGTCACCAAGCTCAATTCCTAGAATTGATTCATTATACTTGAATCTCCAGAGTTCTTTTGCTTTCAAGATTAATTTACATTTTAACATTAAAATATTTGCTTTAAATTTTAAAAAAGGATGTTAATTGATAACTTTTTTAAATAAAAACGAAATTTAAATTTTTTATATTATTATCAAATATAGAATTGTTTTAAAATAATTAATGATTAGAAAACAAAAAATTATAAAAAAAGTGTTAGTAAATCATGAGTTTCGACATAAAAATTGATTTAGATGCCTGTACTGGCTGTGGAACCTGCTATGAAGTCTGTCCCTCAGAATGTTTTGGGGAACCAGAGGGTGGTAAAGTAAATATTATCGAAGAAAATCGTGAAGATTGCGTAGGATGTCGGGCATGCGAAACCCAGTGCCCTGAAGAAGCAATAGAAATAATAGAAAACTAATTTTTGCTAATTTTTGCAAGAAGTTTTAAATTAAGTATTCTTCTTAATTTTTCTCTTTTTTTTTCTTTAATAATTTTATTCTAAATAAAAAAGACTTTATAATATCATTTTATTTAAAATTAAAATGAATTAGAAAATTATAAATCTGCACATAGAAAAACTATTATTTCTTTGATTAAAGTCTTAATATCTCTTAATCTTACAAATTCATTTATTCCATGTGTATTGGAAATTGGGGATTCTATCCCCGTAATAATAATATCATCTATATTTAAAATTTGAGCGATATATCCCATATCGGTTGATTCAGCACTTCCAATCATTTGGATGTTATCTTCTTTTATATTTTCTACTAATGAGATTACTTTTTTCCATCGTTTTATAGCAGGGGCATCAGGATTTATTTTTAAAGGAGGATTATCATATTTGAATATTGTATTGACTTGTAAAGCTTTGCTTTGAGTTTTGGCTTTTTCAATAGCTTTTAATAATTCTTGTTTAACTTCTTCATAGTTCTCATTAGGAATAATTCGTCGATTTATGATTAGTTGGCAATATCCAGGGATAATATTTTCCTTTTCTCCAGATTTTATAATAACTAAACTAAACATAGGTCTCAAATTTTTGCTAGTTATATCTCTTGGATCTCCAGGTATATCTATGCTCTTTCGCTTTTCGACAACCTCTTTTAATTTCATAAGTTCATTTAAGATGGGTATCATTTCTTCTAAAGCATTGATACCAAGAAAACTTCTTCCAGAATGACAGCTTTTTCCTACGGTTTCAATAACAATATTTAGATCACCGGCAGTACCTATAGGAATTAAGGGAATAATTACTCCATCCATACAAAACATCGTTCCGTGAATATATCCTTTTTTTGCCAAGTAACGAACTCCTGGATAAACCCCAATTTCTTCATCAGTGCAATTCAAAATGCGGATATTATATTTTGGAAGAAGATTTAATTTATTCATTAATTGCAATGCTAATATTAAGCCGACCATACTACCTTTCATATCAGCAGTGCCTCGTCCATAAATTCTTCCACTTTTTGTTAATGTAGCCTCAAAAGGAGGATAACGCCATTTTTTTTTTCCTTTATTAACCGCAGGAACTACATCCATGTGGCCATAAAAAGTAATAACATTTTTTTGATTATAATCTTTAGTAGCAACAAGATTTATTCGAGATCCTTCGAGAGGATAAGGTATTTGCTTTATAAGTTCTTCTGGAATTATGACTTCCTCTAATAAAAATCCTAATTCTCTAAAATATGGAGATATAGCATCGACATATTCTCGATAAGATTTACCAGGAGGAACAGA
>JBHLNY010000204.1:0-6372 GCA_048941065.1 Promethearchaeota archaeon | reverse complement strand
CATCATCATCATAAATTATAAAAGTCTTCTCAATTGTACACTCTGACCAATCTTCTCCGGGAGGATCATGTTCTGGATCATCATCATTATCTCGTGCCCAAATTGAAATAGTATATTCTCCAAGAACATTCGGCAGAACACACGAATCTGTTATAGTGTCTTCAGTCTTCCCGTAAGAAGCAATTTCTATACCATTTAAGCTTACAATAGCTTCAGAGATACCACTATAATCTGAAATTTCCCATGAAATTAATACCCCTCCTACGGCTTCTTCGTCAGATATTGATAAATCCTCTGGTGTTATTTGGATTTCAGGAGGTTTTACATCATCATCTGGGATTTTTAAATTTCCCCAAATCCGATATAGACCCCCGTCTCTTTCTTGGGCTGATATTATGAATGAATAATATCCTTCACCTAAAGGTAATTTAACTTCAAAGGTGTCGGTTGTACCTTCTTTTAAAGTCATAAGATAATTATTTCCAGATACTTGGATAGTGACTGTGGTAGGGTAAATACTTATAACATCCTCCGTCGGGAGTGTAATAGTTAATAATATTTCTCCCGGAGTATCAGGATCAGGTTCAACTATAAGATCCTTTATCAGTATATACTTACCAGGTATATTTTGAAAGAATATAGATTGAATTAATAGAGGGGGTTTGTAAATGTCATTAAACACAACAACATTAACACAAAAAACTTGAATCATCTCACTATGATCAAGTGGATATAAACCTCTATTTGTTGCGCCAATTAATGGTACAGATATAATTTCAACAATACCGTCTGTAATAATAAATTTACCTCCTGCATATGTAAACCAATTAATATAGTTGCTATAGGGGGTTTCAGGAGGAAAATTTAATGCAATAAGAAAGGGGCTTCCAGCCATCATTTCTAAGCCTTGCACATTCAAGTTGAATACTCCTGCCCATCCATACCAGACTCCATGATTAGGAGTAGCAATCGTACATACATTTATAATATTAAAATCCCTCCCTAACACTTCTGCATAAAATGACTTAATAGTTTCATAATAATGTTTTATCATATATCTTACAACTAATCCTCCCATAGAATGACATATAAAATCAACGCTATCCGTTATTGTCTCAAAATGTGTTGTTATATATAACGCAAGTAATTGTGCAACTCGTTCTATTGGTGTCCTAATACTACAATTTTCACCCATAAACATTCCATAATAGTGGATAATATGAATATTCCCATCATAAAATCTTAGATATCTATCATATTGTGCAAACATATTCCAAAAACTATCGGGAGTTGGGTCCCCCCAAAGGCTCCATCCATGGACCAAAATTAAAGTTCTTTTTTTCGCTTCAGGTTCATGAGGTTGTAACTCCTGTACAATTCGAAGCCCCTCAAAGTTTAATGACATTACAATATCACCAACTGCAGGTGAACTTCCGATAATCGCTGCTCCTAGAACAAATCTAACTTTTCCATCATTCCATATGTATTGATCGAAATTTGGTAAATATAGTTGACCCTCCTGTGTACTTAAATCCGTAAGAGAAACGTGATAAAAAATTACTTCAAAATCTTCTGGTGATGTATAGATTAGTAGTGAAAGGGTAATTGAATTGATACCAGCACCAAACATGTGATAAATACCAAGAGTTATTTTCCAATCGATATAAGCTCCTAAATTAGGATTTAAAGTTTTCTCAAATTCATTTTTAGAGACTACATAGAGATTTCCAGCTATATTAGTTGCAAGCGGAAAAGTACATCCAAAAATTAATTTTAAAATGTTATTATCATTCGGATCTTGGCTCCATTCTGTATTATATCCTTCTACAAAATTGACTGGAAAAAATCCTTCTAAATAAGCCGTATGCCAATAATAATCAAAATCATTCTCATAATTATATCTAAATATAGGATCTATGGGTGAACTAGCATTGAGTTTTTCATCCTCTCGATTTGCCTGTGGGAGATTACCATTTATATTGATAACTGGTGCCATCGACAGTGTTATTAATAAGATTAAAATTAGAGTTTTTGCTTTAGTCTTTAATTTAGTTTTCTTATTGAATCTCATTTTAGATTTCACAAAATTGATTTAATAAACATTATTTGGTTACTTTTAAATTTAACATTTTTGCAAGAAAACTTCATGAAAATGGATTGATTATGACAAAATTACCAAATAATTAGACCTTTTCAATGGGATTTTCTTGAGAGTTCTAGGTTTCGGGGGATTATTCTATTATTTAAGATTATTCACTTATGTATTTCTTTTTCCAATAATCAGTATTAAATATTCATATGTCATTATTTTTAATACGAGTAAATGTATTTTTAGATAAAATAAAATTAAATTAGAAACTAAAGACAATAATATTGATTACATATGCCAAAAGATTATAAAGAAAATTTTGAAAAAGGCAAGCAATTATTTAAAAGAGGAAAATACGAAGCTGCTATCAAAAATTTTAATAGTGCAATAGAAAAAAACCCACAATTCGAATTAGCATGGCGTTTGAAGGCAAAAGCTCTCTATTATCTTGAAAATTATGAAGAGGCAAATATTTGCATTGATAAAGCTTTAGAATTGAACTCCTCTTCAGCGGATGCATGGTTAACTAAAATGTACCTCTTACTTCAATTTAACAAATATGAAGAAGCACTTAATTGTTGTAATGAAGCATTAAAAATACACCCTAATAAATATTGGCTCCAAATAGCTTATGTTCATGAACAATTTAAACATTTCAAAGAAGCTTTAGAATGTGTTGATAAAGCTTTAGCTTATAATCCAAAAAATACTAAGGCTCAACGAGTTAAATCTGCATTATTGAATGGTATTAATTACGGAAAGAATTATTACATTCCAATTGCAAGATCTCCTTTATTAAATATAATTCCACCCGATGATGAGATCATTTATAGCACTGAATTAAATATGGATTGGGCTGTGAAATTTACGCCGCAGAAAGGAATCCCGCGGGAGGTTTTACCATTTATGGGTCCTATAGAGGCTGTGGGTGCTGGTATAGGTGTTGGTATAGCCCATATACGGGGAATCGATAGGGATAAAGGAAGCTTAATTACTGATGCTTTAATGACTTCTAAAGGTTTGGGTTTATTTATACCAAAAATCAAAAGACAAGATCTAATGGGTCTTCAATATTTACCATGGAATAAAGTGGTATTTACATCGAAAGGTGAAATAATAATTAACAATGCTATTTTTTGTAAATTACATCGAGAACCCCTTTATGAGTCTTTAGAGGTATTTAAACAGAGGTATAATACATTTCATAAAGAGATAAGAAATTTAAGGCACCAATATACTAAGGTATGTTTAGAGAAAGCAAAATCTTATGCTCAATTAAATCAAGATGAAAAGGCTCTACAATGGGTAAAGGAAGGATATAAGAGTAATGTGTTTCTTCGAGAATATAATTTAAGCGATGATTTAATGCTCATAGAAAAATCTATATTAGATAAACAACGAATTGAAGCACAGCAAATTATAAAGGGATTGGAAGATTTATTAATCAATTACTTCGTAATGAATAAGGGGAAATCATTTACAACAAAAGCTATACTTTATAATTTAAGAACTTATGTTGAAAATCCAAATGCCCTTGAATATTTAAAAAAAAATATAAAAGGATTGTTGAATAAATTAATTTTTCATAAAGAAAGAATCCTTCAATCTGAACAAAAGGATGGCGTTACTTACTATTCCTTATTGAGAACTCCAACAGAAAAGCATATTGAACTTGAGAATTTTCAAGATTATAAAATAGATGAAGCCCTGTTAAAAAAAGAAGCTATAAGAAAGGAAGAAATTTTGGATAAAGAAGTAACTGAAGAAATGCAACCGATTTCATCAATTCCAGAGAAAAAAGAAGAAAAGCCAGTTAAGAATTGTCCTCATTGCGGGCAGGAATTATCCTTAGAAGCAAAATTTTGTGTTCAATGTGGTGAAAAACTTGAAGAATTAAAACCAATTCCATCAATTATAGATGAGAAAAAAAAGAAACCAGCAATAGTGGTACCTCAAATAAAAACTGAAGAAATAAAGCCGAAATTATTCATTTCAGATAAAAAGAAAGAGAAACCTAAAGAAATTTCTTATATTTGTAAATTTTGCGGATATAAATTGAACAAAAAGTTCATTTTGTGTCCACAATGTGGGACAAAAATAAAAAAGATTTAATTTTTCTATTGTACATTAAAAGAAAGTCTAAAATTTTCTTTTATTATAATTAAAATCTCTTTCTAATAATTAATATTAAATATGGATCTATGATCTTTTTACATGCAAATCTATACTATTTTGGCGAAAAAAAATGAGAAAATTTACGAAAAAAAAAATATTATTAATGATCTTGGTTGTTATGGGGCTAGTATTCACTGTTTATCCTGTGAGTGCTACGTCATGTAGAGTATTTAAACGTAAATTAATGGCAGGAGCATGTGTCTTGCCAATAACACCAATGACTGACGATAATGGGGTCCCTATCAATCCAGATGGAACACCAGTTTTCCTAGCGGGATTTGGGGATCCAGGGGAGAGACCTGCTCAGATAATTCACGATGATATTTATGCAAGGTGTTTAATCCTGGATTATTATAGAACGACTATTGTCTTCGTTGCACTTGACCTGATTGGCTTTATGATTGATCAGGTCGACTTGGTGAGA
Organism: Promethearchaeota archaeon; assembly: GCA_048941065.1. Taxonomy (GTDB): domain Archaea; phylum Asgardarchaeota; class Lokiarchaeia; order Sigyniarchaeales; family SOKP01; genus Loki-b32. The sequence goes on along the minus strand of JBHLNY010000204.1, from coordinate 1,684 downwards.
AATGAAGTAGAGGATGAGTACGGGATAGATGCAGACAATGTTATTATAGCCTGTACACATACACACTCGGGACCTGATACCTTGGGACTATGGACACCACCCTATCCAATGCCAGGGGTAAATTGGCCGTATATGGAATATATAAAGGGCCAGATCGTAGAGTGCATAGGTCAGGCATATCAAAATATGGAAAAAGCAAGAATACGTTTTGCCTCAACGAGTGTTCCAGGATTAATGAAAAACTCCCGTGATGAGGGTCGAGTATATCCGGATTTGGAAGTAATGAAGGTCGTTGGTAGAAGAGGCGATACGATTGGTACCATGATCAACTACGCGGGGCACCCAGAGGTCCTTTGGTCAGATAATCTAGAATTATCATCAGATTACGTAGGTTATCTCCGTGATAAAGTTGAAGAAGAATTAGGAGGGATTGCTATCTTTTTCAACGGGGCTCTAGGAGGAATGATTACTCCAGATGTGGAGGAGCATACATTCGAGAAGGCAAAAGAAATAGGGTATACACTCGCATATGCAACAATCAGTGCTTTACGATCTCGCAGATGTTCCTGTTGGGGAAATTTTTTCCCTAGTTGGAAAAAAACCTTCAATATGGAGAAACAAACTTTTGAAGTTCCCTTAGAAAACCCACAATTTTATGGCGCTATGCTATATGGTATGCTTTATAGATCCGAACCTTGGTACGTAGATTCTCCTGGTATGGGTATTATAATGTCGGAAGTCAATGTAATTAATATAGGAGCAGCTCAGATAATCACAATGCCAGGAGAAGTCCTACCCAGTATAGGATATCGCCTGAAAGAAGCTATGACGGGAAAGTACAACTTTCAAATAGGACTAGGCAACGACGAGTTGGGTTATATAATCCCGGAGGATGAATGGGATCCCACACAATACGAGGAGTCCATGTCCGTTGGTATGCAAACCGGTATCGTTATGGAAGCAATTCTCATGGAGATGCTAGAAGGAACATAAGTTTTTCTGGTAAAAATGAAATTTAAGAGAAATTATAATAATTTTTCCTTTTTTTTTGATTTAATTCAAGCATGGAACAAAATTAGAGCAAATTTTTTGTTTTATATAAATTATGGAAAAATTATCTAATTAGTATTAAGAACTTATAATTTTCATTAAATCAAAAAAAAAAAAGAAATTTAGAAATTATTATCAGTTTATACTCATTTTATCAAGGGTTTAGATATACTATGTAATCGTTTCTATCCTCGTCTGTGTCTGTCCCGTCGCTAACTTCCACGATGATAAGAACATCCATAGTTCCTAATTCACTTATATCCCATTCGTATGAATAACCTGTCAAACCGCTTTCAATGAGATGCTTTGTCACACCATCTGTAGTATAAGACAATGTAAATGTGAGATCGTCATTATCTAAATCTTCAGCAGTCCATGTAATATATACTGTGTCATAATGAGTACTTGCATCTTCAGGTGTAAGAAGAGTTACTTGTGGACCAGAATTAAGTACCACATAACTAAATGGATCACCCCACCCATCTGTTCTATTCATTTTATTTTCAAAGAGATCAATAGCTTCAATATACCATAAGACAGTAGTTCCCTTTGGGTAAGATGGTAAATATCCTTCCCAAGTTCCAGGAATGGCGGGATACTCAATAAGGGGCGCTGTATTCCATACTAATCCCCC
>JBHLNY010000203.1:0-6418 GCA_048941065.1 Promethearchaeota archaeon | reverse complement strand
CCCATACCACTGGCAGCACGTTGAGCTTGTTCAGCTGCTTGTTGGTAAACTTGATCTTGAGCTTGTGAAGCATAAATCCTTTGAGAAAAACTATACATGGATTTTTGCAGATTTTCTATTCCAAGTTTTATTCTTTGAACATCATCAGTCTTAATATCTTCTTCTAGGGAACTTATTGCGGTTTCAATTTCTTTCTTCTCATTTTCTTGGATTTTCTCTTTATTATCTTCCATTAATTTCTTTGTTTGATAAATCATAGAATCTGCATTATTTTTAACTTCAACTAATTCTCTTACTTTTTTATCTTCTTCTTCAAATTGTTCTGCTGTTCTAACTTTTTCTTGAATTTCTTCAGGAGATAAACCTTGAGCTCCTGTCACCGTTATACCTGTTTCTTTGCCGGTTCCTAAGTCTTTTGCTGTTACGTGGACTATTCCATCAGCATCAATTGAAAATTTGACTTCTATTTGGGGAATACCTCGTGGAGCAGGTGGAATTCCTGTTAGATGAAACATACCTAAAGATATGTTATCTTTTGCCATAGCTCTTTCTCCTTGAAGAACATTTATAGTAACAGCCGGTTGATTATCAGCTGCCGTGCTAAATACTTGACTCTTCTCAGTTGGAATAGTGGTATTTCTTTCTATTAGTTTAGTAAAGACACCGCCAAGAGTTTCAACCCCTAATGAAAGTGGTGTAACATCTAATAAAAGTAGGTCTTCAACATCTCCAGCAATAATTCCTCCTTGAATTGAAGCACCAATCGCAACACATTCCATAGGATCTACTGAATGTTCAGGTTCTTTTCCTCCAAAAAATTTCCTAAATCTTTGTTGAACAGATGGCATTCGAGTAGGTCCTCCAACTAAAATGACTTTATCAATATTAATAACTGATAATTTAGCATCTGAAACTGCTCTTTGCATTATTGGATCTAATCTTCTAAGAGTAGGTTCTATTAATGATTCTAATTTGGCTCTTGTAAGTTCCATTGTTAAATGGACAGGATTGCCCTCTTTTTGCGAAATATAGGGAAGATTAATTGTGCTAGAAAGAGTAGTAGATAACTCAATTTTCGCCTTTTCACCAGCATCTTTTATTCTTATCCATGCTTTACTATCACCCTTTAAATCAATCCCTTCCTTCTTTTTAAATTCTTCTGTGACCCAATCGATAATAGCATTGTCCATATCCGTTCCCCCCAACTGAGTATCACCAGCAGTTGACATAACTTCAACTACACCCTCACCATACTCCATAATTGTAACATCGAATGTTCCACCCCCAAGATCAAGAACACAGATCTTCAATAGTTTATCTTTTGTATCTTTATCAAGACCATAAGCTAAACATGCTGCAGTTGGTTCATTTATCATTCTAACAACTTCTAGTCCTGCAATTTCGCCAGCATTTTTAGTTGCAGTTCTCTGAGCATCGTTAAAATATGCAGGGACTGTGATAACCGCTTTTTTCACATCTTCTCCAAGATAAGCAGATGCATCTGTTTTGATTTTCTTAAGAATCATTGCACTTATCTCTTCTGGTGAAAATTCTTGCCATTTATCTCCTACCATCAATTTTGCTTTATAAGATGTTCCCATTTTCCGTTTAATTGCTGTAACTGTTCCATCAGGGTTAGAGACAGCTTGTCGACGAGCCGGTTCTCCGACAATTTTTCGACCATTTTCGTCAAAAGCGACATAAGAAGGAAATGCTTTTCCGCCTAGAGTTCTACCTTCAGCAGCAGGGATGATTTCTGGTTTTCCTGTGCCCGTTAAAATAGCACAAGCGCTGTTTGAGGTTCCTAAATCAATTCCTATAATTTTTTCTTTTTTTGTCGACTTTTTCTTTTCTTCTCCTTTCTTCTTATCACTCATAGTTAAAATATCACTTTTTCTTAGAATTATGGGTAATTAATAATTTAATCTACAAAGATTTTCTAAACTATAATAATTTAATCTTTATAAAATTGTAAATTGTTCCTATTAAGTATATATTAATTAAAACATGATTAAAAATTTTATTTATAAAGATCGCTATATCATAAAAAATAAAATTGATTATTAATTTTAAGTTATAAAATTGTATATCATATACCATCCAAAAGAATTATTAAGGGGACTAATATGCCAGAAGAAAGCAAGGATGTAATAAAAGAAGAAGCTAAGAAAGAGGCGCCAACAGATGAAAATGTAATACCTAAGGAAAAATTATCAGAACAAAATAGTCCTGAAGGAGGATCAAAAAGCAATGAGATCAAAAAACTAGAAGAAAAAGAACATTATGAATTAGATTATTTCTCAAAAGAAGATCTGGTGAAAAAAAATGAAAATCTCGAGAAAGAATTAGGAAGACTTAACGATAGCATCGAGAAGTTCAAAAAAGAAATTGCTGAATCAAAGAACAAATATATGAAATTACAAGCAGATTTCGAAAATGCTCAAAAGCGATGGGATAAAAATCGCTATAACTTAAGAATTGAATATACGGCTTCTGTTTTAAAAAATTTTTTACCCTTATATGATTCATTTAAAAAAGCTATTGATAGTGAAAAAGCAAATGAAACAGATCGAAACATACTTACCGGATTTTACAATCAGTTTATGAACATTTTTAAGTCATATGGAGTTGAGCCAATAGAAGTTAAAATAAACGATCCTTTCGATTATAATCTGCATGAAGCTTTAAGTACAATCGAAAAAGAGGATATTCCTGAAAATAGTATATTAGAAATAGTCCAAGATGGTTTCAAATACGACAAAGAAGTCATAAGATACACAAAAGTTATAATTTCACGAAAACCCAAACCTCCTAAACCAGAACCTGAACTTGAAGAAGAAAAAGAACAACTTATTGAAAGTCATGAAGTCGTAAATAACTTAGGAGAAGTTAAGGAAGAAAAACTCAAAGAAAAGGAGCTTAAAGAAGAAAAGAAATCAAAAAAGAAAAATAAATAAGAAATTAAAAATCTATTTTTCTTAGTTTAAAACTTCATCCTCATTCTGATTTATAACTGGAAAATCTATTAATTAAAATCTATTTCTTTTAAGAGTGAAATAGATTGCATAGTTTAGTGTTTTAAACTTTGAATCTCTTTATTTTTTCTTCATAAATTTTTAAATACACTACTATCGATATTTATATTATGAGCAAAAGGATTACCTTAAGGACAGAAATTCTTTTAGATGGATTGAAATTCCCTGAAGGTGTGCGATGGCATGATAATAAAATCTGGTTTTCAGATATGGATGATCATAAAGTTATGGCCGTTACTATAGATGGTAGAACTGAAACTATTCTTGAACGACCAAATCGAGTTTCAGGTTTAGGATGGCTTCCAGATAATCGATTGCTTGTAGTTTCAATGGAAGATCGTTGTTTACTTAGACTTGATCCTGATGGACCTAAAGTTCATGCAGATTTAAGTAAACTTGCAACATTTTATTTGAACGATATGGTAGTAGATACAAAAGGTCGAGCTTATGTAGGAAATTTTGGATTCGATTTTTTTGCAGGGAAACCAGAATATGTTCCAGCTGAAATTATTCTTGTAGAACCAAATGGTAAATCAAGAGTGGTTGCAGATGAAATGGCGTTTCCAAATGGTGCGGTTATTACCCCGGATAATAAAACTCTTATTGTTAGTGAAACTTTTGCAACCCGTCTTACTGCATTTGATATAGAAAAGGATGGTTCCCTTTCAAACCGTCGTATATGGGCAAACTTTAAATCAATTCCTCCAGATGGAATATGTTTAGATAATGAAAGCGGGATTTGGGTGACAGCACCAGGTAGAAGAAGAGTAGTACGTGTTTTGGAAGGAAGCACAATCACACATATCGTAAAGGTTGAAAATGATGCTTATTCTTGTACTTTAGGTGGTCCTAATCGTCAAACTCTATTTATAGCGACTTCTACTCATGAAAGAATACATGGTTGTATAGAATTTGTAGAAGTTGAATTTAAGGGAGTAGGTTTACCCTAAATAAATTAAAATGGAAGATAATGAAGGACTGCTAAAAAAAAGAATTTTAAAAAATTAAGAAGTCAAAAATAAAAGCAATTTAAGAATAATGAATATTTTTAACTGATTTTAATAGCGTTTTTAGGTAGAAATTTATTTCTTTTCAATAATAACTTCATATCCTCTTTTTCGCAAATATTTACTTAAGATTGAACCTATAATAGATAATCCTCCACTCAAGAAGGGTGCAATAATGGCAAATCCCGGATCATATGTTTCCCAATAACTAAGTTTTAAACTCCTATATTCATCAAAATAATAATTCATCATGATTTCCGTCTCAATTATATAACTAATTGTTATTATAATAAGAGAAATCCCTAAAATAATCCAAAAGAGTTCATATCTATTAGTATTTGCTTCTGTTGCTGCTTTGTAGGCAGTTATACATATCCAAGCAGCAAATATAAAAAGCCCCATAAAGTGGATGAATTTCTGTAAAAATATAAATATCGTTACTTGAGTTGGTTCTATTTCATAAAACCAAACTGTAGAAGATCCATAAGGACCAGCATCTAAAAATATGAGTCCCCACATCCAATAATATTCCCTTATTGCAAGTAGATTTGTATATGATGAAGGGGTAAATAGTCCAATAATGGTTAAAATCCCAGCAATTAGAGGAAATAACCATATATAATCTTTTAAATAGGCGATTATAATCAGCTCTTCTTAGAATATTTTAGTTACGAACTTTAAAAGATTTAAGTCTATTTATGTAATAGGAGAAAATTTAATTTAATAGTTTGCCTTTTATCAGAATTATTACATTAATATAAATGCAAAATATTGGTAATAAGAAGTAGGGAGTTAGTAGAATTAGAATAATCAAAAGAGGGTTTTTATTTATAACCTAAAATCTTATTAGTTCTAATACTCTATCTTACTTAATTAATCTTAAATGTGTTAATATTATGGGAGAAGAACCACAATTACCCCCTATTCCCGCAATCGGAGAAGTTTTAGATCGTAAGAAATCATTTGTTGAAAGAAAACACAGTGTTCTTAAATGTGAAGCATGTCAAACTGATTATACACGTACTTTTAAACCTGGCGATTTTGTATTTAGAAAATTAACAGACGAAGAATGCGAGAAGTGTCATAGAAGAAAATTAACTGTTATTGAAATTTATTCAGAATGGATTAATCCAAAGAAAGTAAAAAAATAAGAAATTAATTTTAAATATTCTTCTTTTTATTCCCTTTCATGAAAATTATACTAGGGCAAAATTAAATGCTTTATTGGTTTCTTATAAAATTGCGAAGCTCTCTATAACCAATAATTTTTATATTAAGTCCCTCTATATATTCTCTGATTTTTGGATTGGTAAAGGCTTCATAATCTTGATTTTTCCAATTTGCAGAATTTGTAGTTATAGCTCTTAACTCGGAACTCATCTTTGCAGGATGAAATAAAAAATGTGTTAGCCCTGGTTCTATTTCCCTAATACGCTTAAAATAAAATTCTGTTTTATCAAGGTGTTCCCCACCTGTATCAATAATTGCGTGATCTATGAGAGGAAAGTCCTCTCTCTCAAGAATTGAAAGCAATTTCTCATAAATGTTAATAAAATCTCTTAATCCCCTAGCAATTAGTTGTTCTTTAGTTACTCTTGGAAATAATCCAGGAATCTCAAATTCTTTGGCTAAATTTAAATAGGATCTAATAAATTTAGGATGGACTACTGTTGCCATGTGTGGATCGATGTGAGTTATATCTATTCCATTATCTAGGGCTAATTGAATTTGACAACGTAATTCAATTTCGGCGGCTTCAGGGTTTACATGAGCGATTGCTTCTTCCGATGTCTTCCAAAGAGACTTTTCTGAATCTAATAATCCTGTTTTAGGATCAACACTGCTTAAGGCTCTCCATCGATAGAGATCATATTCACAAGTGAGAGTTAAATGAACACCTAAATCATATTTAGGGTTTTCTTTATAGATCGATGCTACTTCTAAAAACCAAGGAGCTGGAGTAATTATAGCTCCACAACTGGCAATCCCAAAATCTAAACACTCGAATGATGCGACATTTGAAGCGTGCGAGAAGCCTATATCATCAATATGAAAAATAACAACTTTATCAGTAGCTTCATATCCCAATTTTTCAATAATTGATTGATTTTTCATTAAATACAACTTGATCTATTCGTAGTATATGTATTGATAGTTGACTTATTAATCTAAACCTAACATTTTAATAATTTTATTTGCCATAGAATAGGGATCCAAAGCTTTTTGCATTGCTTTTTCTAAATAGGGTTCTATTTTTTCACTATTATTTACAAGGTCCTCAATTTTTTTGGTTAATTTATGCTTTAAAATTTGAAGAGTTTCAGATTTTATCCTATTTATATGATAATTTTCAATATATCCTGTACTTTCTAAGAA
>JBHLNY010000202.1:0-6435 GCA_048941065.1 Promethearchaeota archaeon | reverse complement strand
GGTGGACAAATAACAGAAAATCTAGCAAATAAATTCAAAAATTTGGTTTATACCGCTCAAAATCTAAGTGAAAATCTGTTCTATGGATGTATTAGTATTGGGGCTACCCTAATTATTCCTGGTGTGATTTTTACAACAACACAGAATAGAAAGCGATTAAACGTTAAAAAACAAAAATTATCACAAAGCGTTTAATCATATTTATATTCCATCTAATAAAGATTAATATATAAGTGTTGTTTTTGAAAAGTATTGAAATATAACTAAACAATTCTTAAATGGTGTATAGTTCTTACGGCTAATAAAAAAAATGCTATTGATCATGAATTTGTAATTCTAGAGAGCATTAGAGATAATCCTGGAGGAGTCACTGCTTCAGATATAGCTAATATTACAAAATTTTCGAGAAATACAGTTTCGAAATATGTTCGTAGTCTTGAGGTAACAAGTCAAATATTTAGTAAGAAAGTAGGTGCTTATAAGTTATATTTTGCTACAAAAAAGAGCTACATCCCTTTTGAGACCGCGATCTCTTATTACAAAGCACTTTTATCAAAAATTAAAAAATATTTCCCAGATACAGAAGAAATGGCCAAACAGATCGGAAGAGAGGCTGTAAGAGACATAAAATTTGCTTTTGGACCTAATATTTATAAACAGTTAAAAAGTTTGAAAGAGCATCCAATTTCAAGATTACACTTAGAAAGTTTTAAAAATTTTTACTCAGCATATGATATTTTTCAACCTAGTGTTGATATTTCTATTTTAAAAATAGATCAAGCAGGTAAGAGTGCAACATATAGATTTAGGAACTCCGTTTTTTTAGAAAATTCTGATGACTATACTTATCATATTCATATTATGTGCGGAATTACTGAAGGAATTCTTAAAAGAGTACTAAATACAGATGTGTCATGTGAAATTGACCAAATTTATGTTTCCGATAATAAAGAAGAATCATTTTTTGATATAACTATCAAAATAGAATAAATTTAAAAGAGTATGAAATTAGTTATATCCGCAGAACATCCCAACGATAAAGTTTTTAACTGGGGTGGTAAATTCTTTAACTTTTAATCTTAATATACTTTTATTTTTTATTAATTTAAATTTGAACCGCAATCTGGACAAATTTTAGTTTTAGCTGGTAATTCAGCACCACATGCAAAACATATCAATTTGTTGTTATCTTTAGGTTGTTCAAGTTCAATTTTACTTTGTATTTGCTCATCTTCTCCTTTTTTTGGCGTTAAAATACTCATATCTGTACTTTTTTTTAAAAGCTTTTCCACATACTCTTCATCATGAGGAGTAACTATTTTAAAATCTTTTGCAGGATGAATCTCTTTAAAACCATCAGGTATATTTTTAAATTCAGAATCATCGATAACTTTTACTTCTTTTGTGTCTATTCCATTACTTTTATTGTCACGCTTAATTGAAAGGTTTTCAATTTTAGCTCCCTTAGAATTAATTTCCTCAGGGCTATCAATTTCACGTAATTCTTGACTGGGAGGTTCCTCTAGTTTAGATTCTGTCTCTTTAACCAATCTATCCTCAATTCCTTTCCCAGATTTTAAATTTTGTATGTGGTGCAATATTCCCTCTGTTCGTTTAATAAGCATATTTCTAAAAGAAAAATTTAAACCTCGTGATTTTGAGAATCTGAGAGTCATTTCAGATATCTCAACCCATAATTTTATTGCTGCTGTTATCTCATTACTCCTTTCGAGACTTTTTGCTATTGCAATTTTAGTTGCAAGCTCTTTATTAAATTTCGCAATATCCATTAGGGAATCTCTCTTTTATTCTTTAAAATACAAAATTAACAAATAAATTCTTCTTATTAAATCTTTATCTACTCATAATACAAAAATTAAAATTTAAAATCACTACTAGATTAATAAGAATACTTTCTAAATAATCAAAATTTGGTATGTATTACTAATTAATCATGTCAATAAGACCATTTTCTTCTAATGAAATTGAAAATTTAAGGGTATTCATTCAAAAGAATGGATGGAAAATAGAAGGTCTTATTGAGAACTTCTTTCGATATAGTTTAAAAAAAAACAAATTGGTATTATTTACTATAAAGTTTCCAGTTACTTTACCTCTTAGAATTAATGCTCCATTTGAAGTAGTAAGCTTTCGTATTTCTATTGCTTTTCAATTATGGCATTTAAATCAGTATACCTTTAAAACTATTGCTTATTTAATGAAAACATTAAGGACTTTAACTTTATCCTTAGCAATGGAACACAAATTTCCAATAGAAAAGAAGCAACAACAGGTTATAGATTTATTAAATTTAATTTTACCTGAAGTAATTAGCAATGAAAATGAAAATACATGGTTAAATCGCATTCGAATTTCATTATTGAATAAAAGGGATCAAATAGAGCATTTTACGCCTGTTAAATTTAAAAACTTGGTTGAGGCCTTAAGCAATTCAGGATTAGATCCTACTTTCAAGCAACCCTGGGAATTAAAGAAAGGGGTTCCAAAAATCAGAACATCAGAGATTTTATTTTTTTCAAATGATGAAGAATTTGATGAATTTTTTATACTAGAGAACGGGTATTTCACTTATTTTAAAGATATTGAATATAATAAATTTTATATTAGAAGCTCATTTGATACTTATACTCCTTATATCTTAAATAATTTATTTAACGATATTCCTGATTTTAAGTTAGAAACGTTTATAGAAAATTGGATTAAATTTTCAAGAGTAATCCTTAATTCTATCATAGAAATCCTTTCAAATGGAAAAATAAACCAACATGAATTCATACAATTTAGACCTGAAAAAGAGTTAATTGATAATGTTGAGAATTTCTTCTCAGAACAAAATAACTTTCCATTTTCTGCATTACGCTATGAAAGTACTATAGCAAAAGAAACTTTCCCTATCCATAATGATTTATTCAATAAACCGCCTACGAATTTTGAAGTTATAGAAACTATGAATCACTATACTGAAGCAGAAGAATTAATGAAAAATTATCGATTTGAAGAAGCAGCTAACATTTTAAATGATTCTCTAAAGATTTTTAATAAAAATCAGCAAAAAAAGATAGTTGTATCAACTTTGTTGAAATTAAGAAAAATAGCAACTCTATTAGATCAAAGAGATACTGCACTTAATTATTTAGAAAATGCTCTTGGAGTTGCTAAATCAGGAGAAGTTCCTATTGAATATATCATCAAAATCCATTATATTTTAGCAAAAACCTATTATAGAACAAAAAATTTTGAGAAATCACTCTCTCATTTTAAGATTATAATTACTTTTTTGGAAAACGAAGATGTCACGCTCAATAAAGAAGAATACATTGGAATAGCTTATTTATATATTGGTTTAATTAATTTAGAAAAAGATTATATTGTGGAAGCGAAAAATAGTTTTAAAAAAGTAATGGAAATGAGTAATAAATCAATTAAAGTTAAATTAAAATACTATCTCCTTCGAGCAATTCAATTTAAAAACAAAGGAAATTTATCTCAAGCTCAAAAATTATTAAGAGTTCCTCTAAATTTTGATGAACTTGATTTTAATGATGAATCTTATAGAAATGTCTTGATTGATTTAATTCTCGAATTAGCGGAATTCTATATTCATTATAGAAAAGATTCAAAAAAAGCATTTTATTTATTGAATAAAATACAAAATCATCTTACTTTTAAAGAAATAAATAATATACGAAGATCGATTCGATGGAACTTGCTAATGAGTGATTATTATAATATCATTGCAGGGGATAGTAAAAATTCACAATTTTATCTGAAACAGAGTCAAAAATTTAAAGCTCAATTAAAAACAATAGGAATAATAGAATAATAAATAATTAAATTCTTTAATGCTTATACGAGGCACGTTTTGCGCCAAGACTATCTTGTTGACCTCCAAAATGGCCTTTTACAAACCTCTCATTATATAGTTCTCTAAATCGCATCCTTGGAGGTTTCTTCTTTTTTGCATTCACCCCTGTTTTATCTATTTTTGGGGTTTGCATCTTAACCTTTCCAGCTTTAGTTAATGAACCATGCGAACCGGGCATTTTTATTAAACTCCTTTATTTAGTTGTTATACAATTTGTAATATAATAAATACCAATTAATTCTAACTCTTAAATTTTCTGTTTTCAATCTAAATATCTAAAGATCGGACTACAAATTCTTTATAATTTTTTTTTAAATTTATTATTTGTATTTAAATTGTAATTAAAAGTAAAATTGGAAAAACCTATGTCTTACAAAAAAGAAAAAGAAAAGTATAATTTTTTAGTAAACAATGGAGAAAAAATTTTATATGGTACTTATAATATCTCGTGTTTCGCATGTGGAGAAAAAATTGATAAGAACATAACAGTCTGCCCTTATTGTAAAACCAAAATTAAATTAGGATGAAACCAAATAAGTTATTATGGCTAATCGAAATATGCGAAGAAAAAATCTTATTATTATATGGGCTTTAATCCTTATTACTATTACAATTTTATCATTTGTTTTATCACTGGTACTTGAATCAAACATATGGTGGATTTTATTGCCAATTTCCTTTCTACTTATAGCTACTTTTCAAGCAGTATCCCATTTTTTCTGGACAGCTGAAAAATATTGTCCTCGATGTAATGTTTCTACAAGTATCTATTCAGAATTCTGTAGAAATTGTGGTTTAAAGTTGTTACATAAATGTCCTTCATGCGGAAAATATTTGAGCACCGGAATGCAATTCTGTGATAATTGTGGATATGAATTTAAATATGTTGAAGAAGAAAAAGAACCTTTTAAGTATGAAGTATTAGAAAAAGGTGCTCCAGCTCCACAAAAAGCGAACTTTTGTTCTACATGTGGTGCTAAAATTAATGCTGAAGAAGATATTAAATATTGCGAGATGTGTGGAGCAAAAATAGAATAATTGTCTATTCTTTACTCGACTTCTTTAATTCTGAATAAAAAGGATAAATAAATCCATAAAACAAGGTAAACTAAATAATTTCTTATAAATATCAATAAATCTTCTCTATAATATGCCAATTTTAGGAAATAAACAGAAAATAACCAGACTGTATTTAGTAAAATAATAAAAAGAGCAAATTTCTGCTTTAGTGTTTCTCTCTTTTTCCACAGTAAAAAAATGTCAAGAAGCAAAGGGATAAGATGAATATAATCATAAAAAAGAAAGAGAAAAAAGAATTCATAAGCTACAATTATTCCCAATGGCACTAATGAATATATTAAGAAATTATTTAAATAAGGATTATTCCTATAAATCAACCAGGCAATTGAAAGAGAAAAATACCACTGACTTATAGTAAAAATGACAATATTCACACCCTCGTCTCCATGTTGTTTAACTCCATGCTGAAATGTATCTAATGGCTGCCACCAATATGGTATTAGAAATTGAAATAATAAAGAGATTATGGACGCAATCGCAACTTGAATTATTGTTATAGATCTTAAACTTAAATCATTTAGTTTAAATGAAAACTTAAACATTTAGTCTTTAAATTTTTGAGTTTATTTTACTCTTACTAAATAATTAAACGCGATTGGTTCTTTCTCTTTCTAGTTTTCCATAGGTTTGTTTTAGAGTTAAAAAAAAATAATGAAAATTTTTTTTTAGAAATATTTCTATAATTTCCTCTTAGTTCCACTTTATTTTCTTTATTAAAATGATTGAGATAAAGCTTATTAGAAGAACTATTGCGCTTATTAATATATATAGGCTATATCCGGGAATTTCATCCTTTGACGGAGCTGAGACGGGGGAGTTTAATTCAAAAATAGTTGCGCTGTCATTTCTAATTCTAAAAGTTTCCACAACTCCCGTATTCTCATCATATATCCAAAAGCAATAATAATAATCAACATCAAAGCCACTATAAATAACTACATTTTCGTATGTAGTATACCCTGAGTAAAGATAAAACATTGTCGAAAGACACTGTACTACTGGTAACGAGATTAACCAACAAGTAGGATTCCACACCACACCACCTGTAATATTTTTTGGCCAATTATAGGTAACATCATCCATAACGGGAGCCCCATATGAGGCACTTTCAGCAGTAAAACTCCATCCATCCATATAGAACCACCACGTAGTAGGACTGATATCTGTAATATTAACTACTGCAAATTTTGTTTTTTCTCCGAGATTAGCTGGAGGAGTATAACCTGAAAACCAAAACATATTTCCGAGAGTTGTTTGCCATCCTCCACCGAAAACATTAGCTAATTCTGTAGTGTCAAATACTGTACAGAAGAATTCAAATTCATCACCATTTCCAAATCCTAAACTCCAATCACCATTTGCCGGTTTCGGATTATTCGAAGTAGCATTGCTAATAAATAAGGAACCAAATAGAAAATTTAATAAAACTAGCCCTAAAATTATTTTTTTTGATTTCATTTTAAAACCCT
>JBHLNY010000201.1:0-6440 GCA_048941065.1 Promethearchaeota archaeon | reverse complement strand
TCTTTAATAGATCGTGGAAAAAGATAGATATCTTGTTCAATATATCCTACATGTTTCCTTAATACTTCAAGAGGATAATCTTGTATATTTACATTATCTAAGAGAATTTTACCTTCTTTTGGTTTATATAGAGATAAAATTAATTTGGCAAGAGTAGTTTTTCCACATCCTGTCGGCCCAACTAAAGCAATTGCTTGTTTTGGTTCAATTGAGAAATTAAGATTTTTAAAAACTGGTGTACTTGTTTTTCCTTTATCTTCATAAGAGAAGGATACATTTTTAAATTCTATTTTACCTTTAAAATTCATAGGCCAATTCTTAATTAAATTATTACTTTTCTCACTTTCGCCTTCGGATAGTGCTTTAAATAATTGTGAGCATGCGGCAAAACCGCTCATCATATCATTAGTTGCCCAGAAGATTAAATTTGTTGGATCCACAAGAGTAGTTAAGAGTAAATTAGCTGCCACTAACTCACCGATTGTTAACGTGTTAAAATACACAAAATTACAACTTATAAGAAAAAGTATGCTTATGGCAATATATAGAGTTAAAAGTGGGTAAAACTTGGACTGGACTTCATTCTCCCCAATCCAATTATCTCTAAAAGCACGTACAGCTGAAAGAAACTTTTTCCTCTCTGACTTTTCAGTTGTAAATGTTTTTATCACTGCAGAACCGCTTATATTATCTTGAAGTACAATTGCTATATTTGAATGCTTTTCCATGCGTGCAGTAACAAAAGGGGCAAGCTTCTTTCGATAATAAAGAATAAAGTAAATGTAAAAAATAAGGAAGGGAATAAAAAATAAAGCTAGCCTTAAATCAAGAATGCCAAATAATATATAGGCTACTATTGCTACCTGAATGAATGGATAAATATAGAAAGCACCGTGAGAGACCATAGTATTTACAATCCGTAGATCATAAGTAGCAAGGGCTTGTAAATCACCTGTTCTAGCACTATCATGATATTTTAAAGGTTTTGATTGGATTACGTCAAAAAATTCGGTTCGCATATTTTGTTCTGTCTTCAAGCCTAAAAAATGTCCTGCCATCATAGAACCATAATCCAACACAATATTGGTAATATAAAGAAAAAGCGCTGTAAGAATTAATGCCATTATCTCTTTAATATCACTAATCATAATAGTTTTATCAACAATATCTCCTAAAATAAGAGGAATTAAAGTTCTTGTTAATGTAACAAGAATAATTCCTAAAATCACGAATATCATTAAATATTTCTGTTTAAGTAGGTGGTGAAAGAGCCATGTTAGATAGCTCTTATAGGTCTTACGTTTTAAGTTCATATGTTCAAATTTTTAATGATTCGTTTGATATTAAGAATTTCTTAAATCATAAAAGATTAGTGGAAAAAGTTAAGATAGAAATGAGAAAAAATCTTAACTTTTAAATGTGACAGATATTTGACACTAAGTTGATTTTGATGTTAAAGAATCAGTATTTATAATAACTAAAAAAGAGAAATTAATAAAATTATCGAACTGAAACTAATATTATAAAAAACGTGAAAAATAACACTAAAAATACGATTGGAAAAATAAAAATCCATGGTTGAAAAAAATTTTCTTTAATTGTTTTATTTGTTGATTTCGATCTCTCCTTAACTAATTGCTCTAATTCTGATACTTTTTGCTCCATTTCTTGAATTTTGGTATCTTTTTGCTGTATGACTTCAGAAATATTAACCATTCTCCCACAATACGGACATATTTTAGCACTCATATCAATTTCAGACCCACAGTTTTGACAATACATTTTTTTAACCCCATTATTCAAAATTTTAAATACACTCTATAAATCCAATATGAATTGATATTAAAAAAATTTGGTAAAGTATCTTCTTCGTCAACATCTACATATTTATATATACTACAATGAAATTTTACCCCCTAAGGATACAGCTGCTACATAAACGGCAATTATGGATAAAAAAGCAGAAATAGCCAGAGCAGAAAAAAGTTAGTATATCATATCAAAATTTTTTTTTATTGAATTATTAAGGCTCAAGATAGAAAATTTCAAGCACTTTTACCTTAAAATTTATGAATGTTCTTATTATTATTAATACAAACTCGAATTTAATAAAAATATGAATATTATATTTTTAGGAACTAATGGCTGGTATGCAACAAATTTAGGAAATACAATTTGTACCTTAATCTGCTCTGAAAAGTTTTATATTGTTTTAGATGCGGGTGATGGTATTTATAAGCTTGATCAATATATTAATGATGAAAAACCAATTATTCTATTGCTTAGCCATCTTCATCTTGATCATTTAATAGGACTTCATACTTTTGCAAAGTTCCCTTTTAATCAAAAAATCAACATATATGGCTATAAAGGAACAAAATATGGGATAAACCTTGTCATTAAGCACCCTTATTCATCTCCATTTACGGAATTACCCTTAAAAATACAAATTCATGATTTAGATGAAGGGAAATATAACATTGGATTCCCAATTACATGTAAACTTCTTGTTCATGCGGATCCATGTCTTGGATTTAGATTAGAACTAGAAAATAAGATTATTACATATTGTACTGACACTGGTTTATGCCCAAATTTATATCAACTTGCTAATAATGCTGACTTATTTATTACTGAATGTTCATATAAGCCTGGTCAAGAAGAATGGGGATGGCCACATCTTAAACCTGAAGAAGCAGCAGAAGTAGCAGTGAAATCTAAAGTAAAAAAACTAATTTTAACTCATTTTGATGCAAGTTCTAATAAAACCATACAGGATAGGAAAAAAGCAGAAGAAAAAGCCAAATCAATTTTTCCAGAAGCAATAGCAGCAATTGATGGGTTAGAAATTGTGCTAGATTAAAGTTTTAGATAAAATTATAATTAAATATTTAAATCTCAATTCAGATAAATTTCAAAAATGGATAGAATTAAATGGAATAAAGAAAAATGCAGTGTTAGATTATACATTGTTTTCAAATCGTCTATATATGTTTATAATAGCTGGAAAATCCCATGAAGATTAGTTTTCAAAAAACAATATTATAGTATCTTTAAAGTGATAATTTTTTGAGGTTAAGTAGATTATTGATTTTTATGCATAAATCCCTGTAATAAATCAAAACTATTCTTTTCTTTGTTTATAATCCAATCAACGAATTCTAAATTATAATTTAATATTGATATTAGCATTCTAATATTACTGAACATGTTCGCATTTATCAATTTAAGAATAGCTTCACTATTTGTTTTAATAAAATTAATATAATGTTTGATAAGGTGGAAAAAATTTATGATGCCTATTGGTCCTCTAATGAAAGAACATAGACTTATTGAAAAAATGATTCAACTCATGAAACAAGAAATTGAAAAAATGAAAAAATTTGCAAAAGCAAATCCTCTCTTTATTGATATTGCTGTTGACTTTATTAGAACATATGCAGATAGAACTCATCATGGCAAGGAAGAAGATATCCTTTTTAGAGACTTAGAAAAGAAAGAACTCTCTCCTAATCATACTAAGATAATGGAAGAACTAGTAGAAGAACATATATGGGCGAGAAATGTGGTAGGAAAGTTAGTTGATACTAAAAATCAATATGAAAAAGGTAATGTAGAAGTAATAAATGATATTGTAAAATATTTAAGTGAATTAACTGATTTTTACCCTAAGCATATTGAAAAGGAAGATAAACATTTTTTCATCCCTGTTATGAAATATTTTACTGAAGAAGAACAAGAAAATATGCTCCAAGAATTTTGGGATTTTGACAAAACATTAATTCATGAAAAATACGAAAAAGTTATTGAAAACCTTCAAAATAAATAAAAATTTCTATTTATAATTAATTTTGGTTGATATCATTATTTTAATTTATATGAATACATAAATTTATATAACCTAAACTTGATTATATAAAATGATTTGAAGACTAGTATTATATCTCGGAAATTTGGTTGGTATTTAGCCAGAGTAAATGCCTGTTTCGAAAATTTTCCAAACATAGTTGCTACTAGTCTAAAAACAATTCAGAAGTTCAATTTACAGCCTGGTCGTAATATCAAAATCAGTAATTTAGATAAAAATTATTCTAAAATCAGTTCTTTAGACAAATTTATCTTATTACCTTATTTTAAAGAGTTCATTAAGAATTATTGGGTATTACAAGACATCTTCCAATCATTTACTAACACATCGTATCTATATGTCGATAAAGAGTATATTAGCACGATTATTAAATTAATGAGCACCTTCTATCAAAAAAGGGATGATAAGAGGGGTTTTGTGATAAAAGAGTTGTTCAAATTTGATAATCAAGAGACATATCATATGGATATCGCTATGTCTGAATCATGGCTAAATGAAAATAGCGTAAGTTTAGGAGAAACTGTTTTATTGAGAAATGATGAGCTTTCACCTGTAATTCTTTAACATTCATTAAAGATTTCACCATGATTCTTTTTTAATGAAATCTCTAACAACAATTTCAGTTTTCTTGATTGCCATTCTATTTAACATTATCTCTGTTAATATTACGAAGGATTCTTTAACATTTTCTCCAGTTTTACTGGAACATTCAAAAAATTCATTCAGATCCATCAATTTAGCTACTCTCTGACCATCTCTCCAGGAGATTTCTCTATAATCATCTAAATCAGATTTAGCACCAAGTAAAATAATTGGAAATCTCTGAGCCGTCCCATTTATTACTGATAACCAATCGCTAATATGAGAAAAGGAACTGTAATCTGTAATATCATACATTAAAATCCCGCCCATAGCACCATAAATATATTGAGGAAACATGAACCGAAATCTCTCTTCACCAGCAAAGTCCCAGATCATTAACTTTATTACCAAACCATCCATTTTTAAGACTTTAGCTTCAAAATCTACTCCAATAGTCTTGCTAGAATCTGATATAAATACATTAGTCATGAATCTCTTTCTTAATGTAGTTTTACCACAACCTGCATCTCCAAAAATAACTACTTTGAAAAGTACATCATACATATTAATCCTATTTAGTCTCCTCAATTTATTAGAACTTTAATAGTGTAAGAGTTCTATTACAATACAACCCAAAACGCTTTTCCTAAATATTGTATGAATATACAATATTAATCTTATAATTATGCAATAGTGAATATAATAACATTCCTATTTAAATCTTTCTTGAATAATTAACCAGTATTTCATTTTTTTCCCAAAAATTAATGGAAAATTGTGTTATTGTAAAAACTATTATCGTTATTCCTTTTTGTCCCAAGAATTGAGGGAAAATGATTTTTTAGAACCTTCACCATATTTAATAGTGATAGGGAGGAGGGAAAAACTATAATTCGTTGGTGTTCTTGACAGAACGATTGATTAACCTCGTAATCTCATCAAACATTTCAGCAACATTTTTTCCTGTTCTTAAAGAAATTTCCATAAATCCCGTTAGATTGTGTCTATTTTTGATTTTTATTCCCTCTTCTTTAGATACTACTCGCTTTTCTTCTAAATCAGCTTTATTCCCCACTAAGAGTATAGGAATATCTCCTCTGGATTGATTCCATCTATTTTCTCTAATAGTTTGAATCCATTTAGGGATATAATCCATAGAATTGATATTAGTAATATCATACATTATTATAGCTCCAAAGGTTCCAGATAAATAATATTTCCAAAATCTTTTAAAATTTTTAAGATTAGAAAGAAACCAAATCTGTAATCTAATACCATGATTATCTAACACTATCTCTTTTGTGGCAATATTTATTCCAATAGTGTTAATTAACTCACCATTTTTCCTTGAGTTTAAATAATTTATTCCTAAAGTTGATCTTCCCACATTAACATCTCCCAAAATAACTATTTTATACAAAAAAGTTACTTTAAGCCAAATAGGCTTTTCAAATTTGACAAAATTTAAATAATCCTTTAATGCATGTTTTTCTTCTTCATTAAGATAATCGAGATATCCTCCGGAATATAAGAATAATCTTGAATTATAAGTACCTTCATTAAATCTTATCGCTATTTCTTCTTTGAAGACTCTTTGAGCTGGTTCGAATTTCAGCTCTACTAATTTTCTTAATAGAGGAAATGCAATATTTGTATGCAAAATATCTGTATTTAATCCACTCTCAAAAAATGCCTGAATGTTTGAGCAATGTCCCATGAATTCTTCTTCTGGAGATATTCTATATTGGATCTGCTCCGTTGTTCTAAGCAATTTTACAGTCTCATCAATTGATTTAACCTTGTCATACCTGTGAATTCTATCAACTGGAATATTTATTAATAAATGAGCACAAATAATGAACGGCTTATCATTCACATAGATAAGAGTATCGTTATTTATTAATCGTAAATCCACTAGATCATTTATCTTAAAAATCTTTTCTGGTTTCTCTCGCTTTTTCTTAAATAATCCCATTTTTATGCTATTTCA
>JBHLNY010000200.1:0-6469 GCA_048941065.1 Promethearchaeota archaeon | reverse complement strand
TGGAGTCCATCAAGGGAGTATTTTTGATGATGAGACCCCAGATGTAAACAAACCATATTGGGAAGAAGAAATGTTAAGATATTATGCAAATATCGTAGCAATGTTCTCTCCAAATGTTATAAAAGCTATTAATTCGCTTTCTCCTTTAGATATTAAGATGATTGCTCCCTCTCATGGATTAATTTGGAGAAGTAAACCAGAAGTAGTTATTAAAAAATATATGCGTTATGCTAATTATAATAAGAATTTTGCTGAACCTGAAATATGTGTGGTATGGGGCAGTATGTATGGAAATACAGAAGTTATGCTAAATGCTGTTTTAAAAGGGATATCCTCTGAAGGAGTACCAGTTAGTGTTCATCGGGTTCCAAATGAAGATGCATCCTTTATTCTAGCTGATGCTTTTAAATCCGCAGGTCTAATAGTCGGAGCTCCCACTTACGAATATAGCATGTTTCCACCAATGAAATATTTTATGGAATTATTACAAAAAAAGCATATCTGGTATAAAAAAGTGCTTTATTTTGGATCTTATGGATGGAGTGGGGGTGCTAAGAAGGATTTTGATAATTTAGCTGAAAATATGCATTGGGATATTTTAGAACCACTTACATTTAAAGGTCATCCTACAGTAGAACAACTTGAAAAAGGTGAAGAATTAGCAAAGGAATTGGCTTGTCAAGTTAAAGATATACCTTCCAAAATTAAAGATGAGGATTATTAATTATTAAAAATTAATTGTTTTCTAGTTAAAAATTCTATTTTATAAAAGAGAATACTTTTTTAAGCAATTTATTAAGATCTTTATTTTTTTTAGACATAATGCTTTTATAGTTAGTTTAAAATTAACTACTAGGTGATATTTTAATCTTGAAGAAAGAAAGTTTACATCCTAAAATTTCTATAATTGGTTGTGGAAATGTTGGAACGCGATACGTTTATGCTTTGATTATAAAAGGAATTGCTCGAGAAATTGTAATGGTTGATGTAGATCGTAACAGATTAGAAGGAGAAGTGATGGATTTATCTCATACAGCACCATATACTTCTCCAGTTAATATAATTGCTGGAGATTATGAGGATATTGTAGACTCTGATATTATTGTAATTACCGCTGGTAGAAATCAGGAGCCAGGTGAAACAAGGCTTGATTTAGTAAATAAAAATGTGGAATTATTTAAAGAAATTATTCCAATAATAAAACATCAAGCTCCAAAATCAATTTATTTAGTTGTTTCAAATCCTGTTGATATATTATCATATGTTACTTATAAAATCTCAGGGAAACCCAATAATGAAGTTATCGGTTCAGGAACGACATTAGATACCGCCAGATTTCGATATTTATTAGCAAAATATTGCCATGTAAATGCAAGAAACGTACATGCTTATATTTTAGGAGAACATGGAGATAGTGAATTTGCAGTATGGAGTAGTGCTATGGTGGGAGGAACGCTTATTAAAGATTATTGTAAAATGTGCAATTTTATAGATCTTCAAGATTCTGATAAAAAACTTAGGAAAATTTTCGAAGAAGTAAAAGATTCTGCATATAAAATAATAGAAAAAAAAGGAGAAACCTCCTATGGTATCGGATTAGCATTAGCTCGAATTTCTCAAGCAGTAGTTAATGATGAAAATACCATTTTACCAGTTTCAACTCTTATTGAAAATTTTTATGGAGTGAATGATCTATATTTAAGTTTGCCATGTATTATTAATAAGAGTGGTGTGCAAGATACTCTTAAAATTGAGTTAAACGATGAAGAGATAAAAAATTTTAAATTTTCGGCAAATACAATTAAAGAAATAATAAATAAGATTAATTTTAAATAATATTAATAAATAATAACAATTCTGTTAAAAGTAAGGGGAATGCAGAATTAGTGTTGGTTGATGTTTCTTTAAATGTTAATTATATGGATAGATAAAACAATCATATCGTACAATCAAGAAATCTTAGGAAATCTCATTTAAAGTATAACAAAATCAGATATCTTCGATCTTGTCATCACTAATATCAGTAAAATTACTTAACTCACTTTTGTTGTGAAAAAAACAACAGCCTTGAGATATTGTAAATTCATTTTCATAACTATCCGAATTACTTTTTTTCCAGCTCTTTAGATATTTTACGAATCTTTTCATCACTAGAGCCAGATAAAACTAGATTAATAAAAATTCTACTTATAGAATATTAAAATTCTACTTAATTTTTTTATCAAAAAGTAATTATTTAAGCAGAATATTTTAATTGAAAAATTGTGGATTCATTTAACAAAATAGTTATTGAATTCGACCTTTCAAATCCTCTATTGAGAATGGTCCTGGTTCAGCGATTAATTCTCGTGCTGCATCAACTTTTTCCCAAACATTCCACAAGAGGACTCCTTGAACTCGACCTTCTTTTAAGTAATATACGATGCCTTCTTCTAATGATTCGTTCAAATCTTCGATAGTTTCTAACTTTGAGTTTAAAATGCCAACAGCCTCATACCCAAGGTCAAATAAATCAGAATAGAACAAGGATAAATGATCAAAGGCGATTTCTTTTCCTGTCATATTTTGACCGGCAATCTCTCCCATCATAAGAGCATTATCTTCATGTTCAACACGAATGTGTTTATCAAGAGCAGGATTATAATAAATTGCTACATCTCCAGCTGCATAAATATCAGGGTCATTCGTTTGGAGGTACTTATTCACTACGATTCCATCCTCGACTTTTAAATTTGCTGATTTTGCTAGATCTATCTTAGGTTGAATACCTAATCCTGCGATTACAGTATCAAAGTTGAGTTTTTTGCCACTTTTTGTTTCGACTAAATAGCTTTTACCTTGTTTTGTGACATTAACTACCATCTCTTCTTTTAAAACTTTAATTCCTTTCTCCTGATAATATTCATTGATAAAATTACTTAATGTTTTGGGAAAAATTAATGCACCAATTCCACTCTCGAGAAAAATCATAGTAACATCTGCCTTTGGTTTGTAAATTTTGATAGCTGCTGCTATTTCCGATCCGATAAATCCACCACCCAAGACTCCGAATGTCTTGTTTTTATCAACAAGTGTTTTTAATTTTTTATAGTCTGAGAGGGTACGATAATATATTATTCCTGGTTCTTCAATATTAGGAATTTTTTTTGGAGTACCTCCAGTTGCGATTAGTAACTTTTCATATTTATATACATTACCTTGATTATCTATAACCTCTTTATTAGATCTATCGATTTTTTCAACTGTCCGGTTAAGATGCATTTTAAGGTTAGCATCTTTAGTCTCTAAATCAATATCCTCGAGATTCTCTTCCCCCTTCCAAAGGGATTTAGAAAGTGGAGGACGTGCATAAGGAGGATCAGTTTCACTGCTAATCAGACCAATAGTTCCTTTGGAATCCCTTTCTCGGATACTATGAGCTGCTGCATCAGCAGTCATTCCCCCTCCAATAATTAAATAGTTATAATTATAATTTTTCATTTCTTTTACTTACACCTCTTTTATAAATTTTATATTAGAAGCATGCTATTATTCATAAATTTAAAGATTTCTTCTAAAGTTGTCTTGCATATGAAATATACATTCATATTTATGTATCTATAGGTTATAAATTATTAACAATTATCCTTAACATAGTTAAATAAGGTAACTCTTCCTTTCATTTTATAAATAAAAAATAAAGAATGATTGTTTTATTCTAAAGTCCCTATAAGCAGACTTCCATAGAGGTTATATATCTAAGGAATTTAGAATTTATAACAGAAATCCTAAAATATATAAGAATATAAAATGATATTTAGGAAGTTACTGTAAATTAAATTAGATGTTGGATAAATATGATAAATGATTTAGATTTTTCAAGAATGAAAGATGGCAACGACTATAAGTATTTTTCAAATGGTGAATGGAGAAAATCAACTTCAGGAGATTTAATACAAGTCTATAACCCCTATAATAATGAGTTGATAGCAAATGTACAAGCTTGTACAAAGGAGGAAGCAGATGAGATTATCAATGTAGCTCATGAAAATATTGAATGTTGGAATGAAATTCCATTAAATAAACGGGCTGAGATTTTAAATAAATCTGCTAATCTAATGATTAAATCGTCAGAGAAGTTAGGACATTTACTAATGAGAGAAATAGGTAAACCACTCAATAGTGCAATTTCGGAAATCATTAGAACCGCAGAAATATTTAAAGCAACAGCAGAATCAAGTTTGCAAATTTCGGGTGAAACAATTTTAGGTGATGCTTTTGAAGGGTATTCTAAAGAAAAGGTATCCATAACTTATAGGGTACCTTTAGGAGTAGTTTTATGTATAGGACCATTCAATTATCCATTTAATTTGACTGGATCGAAAATTGCCCCTGCTCTTATGGTGGGAAATTCAGTAGTAATGAAGCCTCCAAGTCAAGGTCCTTTAACTGCTCTTCACTTTGGAATAATTCTAGAAAAAGCTGGAGTACCACCTGGAGTATTCAATATTATAACGGGACGTGGTTCTGAAATCGGAGATTTTTTGGTAAGTCACCCTTTAATTGATATGATAAATTTTACAGGGTCTTCAGAAACGGGAAAATTTCTGGCAAAAACTGCTGGTATGAAACCTTTATTGCTTGAATTAGGAGGTAAAGACGCTGCTATTATTTTAGATGATGCAGATTTAGATGTTACTGTAAAATCAATTGTTTCGGGAGCTTTCTCTTTTAGCGGCCAACGTTGTACAGCTGTAAAGAGAGTCTTACCAATGCCTGGTATTGCTGATAAATTGATTGAAGAGGTAACAAAAGAAACCTTAAAATTAACAATTGGAGACCCGGCAAAAAACAATACAATTGGACCATTAATTAATTCAAAACAATGTGATTATGTTCAAGGTTTAATAGATGATGCTCTTGAGAAGGGGGCAGTATTAAAGTGTGGAAATAAACGTGAAGGTAATATTATGTGGCCAACAATCTTAGATAATGTTAATACAGATATGAGAATTGCTTGGGAAGAACCCTTTGGTCCCGTTCTTCCCTTTATAAGAATCAATAGTGCTGAACAAGCTGTTAAAATTTCAAATAAGTCTGAATATGGTCTTCAGGGTATGATCTTTACAGAAAATATTGATTTAGCTTTTAATATAGCGCAAGAATTAGAAGTAGGAACAGTTCAAATTAATGGAAAAAGTGCTCGAGGACCAGATCACTTTCCTTTCCTAGGTACAAAATCTTCAGGATTAGGGACTCAAGGGATAAAATATTCTCTTGAATCTATGAGTAGACCAAAAGTAGTGGTTATGAATTTATCTGAAAAAGGAAAGCTTGTAAAAGAATGCTTTTGGCCTAAAAAGTGATTTATTCTCTCTAATTTTCGTTTCCATTGATTATATTTCCATATATTAAATCCAATACTTCTATCTATTTCTCTCCTATGAGTTGTTGTACTTCTTTCTTTCCATCTTCTAATTCTTCGGCTTGTTGGGGATCATGTTTAAGTAATAGATATTGAAATTCACCTACATGTTCTTTTTCTTCTTTAGCTACGTCTAGAAGTACCAATTTCAAGTTTTTATTTTCTGTAAGATTTGCCATTTGTTCATAAAGATTAATCGCATCTAATTCAGCTAAGATTGCTGTTCTAAGTATTTGTTTATCTAAATCTTCTTTCTTTACTTTTTCCAATAGAATAGGTATTTTTGCTAATGTCATTACATACACCTCTTATTTGATTATTTTTAATTTGATTTCTTATTTTGAAGATTATTCGAATAATTTATAAAGATATGGCATCAAATTTCTAGAGAATTTAATCTCAATTTAGGGTAACAATTTAACAATACATGATTTTATAAGAATAACTTGGTTTTCATTTATGATTTATATGTTTTCTTGAAAAATATTTGAATTTGAATAATAGAAAAATACAAAATTCTGTATTTTTGTTATTGTATTAAAGAAATTTCAGCAAATATCAAGAGTAAAGCAAATTTGAACAAAAAAAATACAAGTCATATAGACAAAGAAATAGGGATTTCATTTGATTTTTGTACTGATAATTTAAAAGAATGCATAAAAAGGAACAAATTTTACAATCAAGTTAGAAAAAATCTAATTAGAAAGAAATATAAAAAATATTTTAAAGATGAGGAATAATCATATGAAAGAACTCGAGAAAAAGGTAATGGATAGATTAACTTGGGATGATAAGATAGACGAATCGCAAATTGATGTTTCTATTCATGATTATGTTGCTACCTTAAAAGGGTGTGTCTCAACATATCCAGAAAAAATATTGGCTGAAATTGAAACACAATTGGTCCCTGAAATAAAGTCGATTGTTAATGATATTGAAGTAAAATTCCCTGGTTCTTATGATATACCATCGGATCAAGATGTAAAAAAGGCTATGTTTTGCTTATTAGATGCAAATTCAGAGATAGATTCCAATGATGTTCAAGTATCTATTGATAATGGCAAT
>JBHLNY010000199.1:0-6476 GCA_048941065.1 Promethearchaeota archaeon | reverse complement strand
TAGACGATAAAGGTATCACATTCAAATCTGCTGATGAATATAAAGGATTAGGAAATTATGAATTACATTCTAAATTAAGAAAAACTTATGGAGAAAAATTGGGAATTTATTCTATTGGCCCTGCTGGGGAACATATGATGAGGGCTGCTAGTGTTGCGGCTAATGACTTAGAGGGATATCCTAGTCGTCATGCGGCAAGGGGTGGATTAGGTGCAGTGATGGGATCTAAAAAAATTAAAGCCATTATTATTTTTCCAGCAAAAAGTTTACAAGTTAAAATACAAGACATTAAAAAGTTCAGGGAAGTATCAAAACCCTTTGCTAAGAATTTAGCAGAATCGAGAAAGACTTTTTCGATTTATGGTACGGCATTAGCGACAAAAGCAATGAGTATACATGGAGGTTTACCAACCAAAAATTTTCGGATGGGTTCATTTGATGGGGCAGATGATATATCTGGAGAAAAACTTCACGAGTTAGTTATAGCAAGAAATGGAAAGAAAAGAGTTTCTTGTAGCCCTACCTGTGTAATTAAATGCTCAAATATCATCGTTGATGAGAATGGAAACCATATAACATCTAGTTTAGAATATGAAACTATAGCTCTAAATGGTTCTAATTTGATGATAAATAATCTTGATCATTTAGCAAAAATTGATCATCTATGTGATGATATTGGTATTGACACAATTGAGTTTGGTGTAACAATGGGGGTTGCTATGGATAATAGAAAGGTTAATTGGGGAGATGCAAAAAGAGTTTTTGAAATACTAGAAGAGATACGTAAAGGTTCTGAAATTGGACATTTGTATGGAAATGGAGTTGTCCATTTAGGAAATAAACTCAATGCTAAAAGAATTCCTCAAGTTAAAGGGCAAGGAATCTCAGGTTATGATCCAAGAGTTTTCAAAGGGATGAGTATAACTTATGCTACATCTCCAATGGGAGCAGATCACACTTCTGGAGCAGCAATTGCAGGAAGAGTAGCAAGTAAACATAAGGATTATGGTGAACTCACAAACAATAAAGGAAAAGTAGATTTATCCTTTGAATTGCAGGTTTATACAACGGTTTTAGATTCAATGGGTTGCTGCTATTTCATTGGACCTAGTTATGAGAATATGGATATAGTAGCAGGAGCTATTAATGCCATGTATGGTACAAATTTGACGAGAAATGATGTGATAAATATTGGGAAACAAATCCTAAGAATGGAACTAGAGTTTAATACAAAAGCAGGTATAACCCAAGAAAAGAATGAACTCCCATCGTTCCTTAGAGATGAACCCTCTAAACCATTAGGATTAAAAGTAAACTTTTCAAAGGAAGAATTCGAAAACTTCTGGAGAAAATTAGATGAATAAATTAAATATACTTTAATAATCCCTTTTTTTTCATATTCATTTCTGAGATCATAATAAACGATATCCCTAAAGGCAGTAATATCAATGGGATTAGTGCATATCCACCTATTTTTATTATTAATATCTTAACCCCAAAAATTAGAGATAATAAAATATATCCAATTCCACAAAAAAAGAAAATTAATTTCTCATTTTTATAAAGACTTAGGGAAAAATGCCAGCATAAAATAATGAGAATATTGGAGATTACTAAAAAAATAAATTTAAGAAATGTTGGATAATTAGAGCAAAAAAAGATTCCTACGAAGATTAAGCACATTGAAAAGATACATAAAATTACTAAAATCTTTAAAAAGTTTCCCACAAAAAAGTTTATTTCTAATTTTAAAAAAATTGAAAGAATCATATATGATAATACAATTAAAATTAATAAAAAGTACATTAATGGACTATTTAAAACAAAGAAATCAAAAAAAATGGAAATTGTGAAGCTAATTAATATTTGTATCATTCCAATTATGCGAAATAAACTCTCTCTTTTTGCCTGAATACCCATTTTTTTAAATAATTATATTTTGAGAAATTTTAATTTTAATGTATATGAAATTTAGTTTAATGCAAATTAATTGATAGGTTTATTAATTTTAAAAGCTATTTTGAATTATTATTAAAAAAGATTCCTATATACATTATGTTGAAAAGGCAATATAAGTAATTTAATATAGATTGATTCTTATGGATAAAGAAAAAATTCTAGAGAATTTGGAAAATATTGTTGGCAAGGATTTTGTATCAAACAAAAAACAAGATCTTTATATTTATTCACAAGATCCTGGAGCATCATTACCAAGACCGGTTGATTTTGTCGTAATGCCAAGTACAGAAGTTGAAGTCCAAAAAGTAGTTCGATTAGCTAATGAACATAAGATTCCCTTAGTTCCTTTAGGAGGAGGATTAACCCTTAGTGGTTTAGTAATCCCTGTTAAAGGTGGAATTGTAGTTGACATGAAAAGAATGAATAAAATCATAGAAGTAAATGAATTAAGTAAATATGCCCTAATTGAAGCGGGAGTCTCTTCAGGACAGCTACTCTCATTTTTAAATGAAAACTATCCAAATTTACAACCTCCAGTACCAGATGCACCTCCCTCTGCGACTATTGCTGGAAATGTACTTATTCATGGTTCAGGGTATTTATCTCAAAAGTATGGAGATCATGGTGCCATGATAAATGGGTTAGAAGTTGTTTTGCCAGATGGCGAAGTATGTAAACTTGGTTCCTGTGCTGTTTCTAAGTATTGGTTTGCTAGGGGACCTATCCCAGATCTTATTGGTTTATTTATTAGTTCTTTTGGTACAATGGGAATTATTACTAAGCTCTCAATTCAATTATTCGATAAACCAAAATTTAGAGAGGTTGTTTTGGGATTATTGAATGATCCTAAAGATATTCCCAATATTCTTTTAAAAGTTACTGAAAGTGGTTTAGCAGAAGATGTTTTGCTTGGTATGCAAGATAAACCTGATTGGATGAAAGGTTACGTTTTTCTGATTTCCTATGTTACTGGTGAAACCCAGGAAGAAATAGATTCCCATATCAAGACTTTTAAACGAATATTTCGTAAAGCAAAAGCAAGGTATATGAAACCACCTGAACGAATGAGAGAAATATATTTAGAAAAACCGATTTTTGCCGCAGGAGCAGCAGATTATAGAAAAGGTGGAGGTTTCGAGTATGTCGGAGCAAATATGCCTTTAGAACAAATCCCTGAAGCTTATAGAAGAGGAGCTGAACTTTCAAAAAAATATGGTATCATCCCTACATTGGGATCACGACTTATTGGAGGAACTCATAATATTGTAATGTTTTTTTCCTATTCATTTAATCGAGCTGATCCTAAGGATATAGAAAATGCTAGAAATGCTTTACATGAAACAAATAAATTAGCTTTAGAGTTAGGGGGTATTCCTTGGAAAGCAGAATTAGCAGGGCAACAATTAATACTTGAAAAAATGGATCCTAATTATAAGAAATTATTTAATTCAATCCGAAGCACTTTGGATCCAAATAGAATAATGAATCCAGGAAATTGGGAGGTGAATTAATAATTACTACAACTGAAAAACAAGACTGGAAAGACATTGTTCATAGATGCTTCCGCTGTGGTTATTGTAAATTTACACATGATTATTCTGATTTCAATTGCCCTAGTTATAAAAAGTATCGGTTTGAAACCTATAGTACAGGCGGGAGATTGTGGCTTATTTATGGTGTATTAAATGGTGAAATACCTTGGACAGAGGATCTCGCTAATGTTATTTATTCATGTCCAACATGTGGCAATTGTACAGAGAATTGTAGATTCGAAAAATTTAATGATTTTCTGGTTGATATAATTGAAGCTGCTCGAGCTGAAGCTGTTAAAAGCGGATTTTGTCCTGAAAAACAAAAAGCATTATTAGAAAGAACTCAAAATCCAGAAAATTTTAATCCTTATGGAGACCCTAATTCAGATAATAAACAATTAAAAGAGAAGCATGATTTACCAGATGAGGCAGAATGGGTTTATTTCATAGGATGCACATCGAATTATCGTCAAAAAAATCTAAGAGATACAACTATAAAGTTCCTTAAAAAAGCAAATATTAACTTCACATTAATTGATGAGCATTGTTGCTGTAGTCCTATAATAAGAACAGGTCAAATAAATCCTGTAAAAGATTTTGTAAACTACAATATTTCTCAAATCAATAATACCGGTGCTAAAAAAGTAATTACTTCTTGTGCTGGTTGTTATCGAACATTAAAAAAAGATTGGATAAAGTTTGGAGCTGATTATCCTTTTGAAATATATCATACGAGTGAATTAGTTAAACAGTTATTAGATGAAGGAAAATTAAAATTTAATTCTGAATATGAAAAAACTCTTACCTATCATGACCCATGTCATATTGGTAGACACATGGGATTATATGAAGTCCCTAGGGATGTTTATAAACGAATTCCAGGGATAACTTTTGTTGAGATGAAAAGAAATAAAGAAAATGCATGGTGTTGTGGAGCGGGTGGTGGAGTTAAGATTGGATATCCAGATTGGGCTCTTGACATCTCAAAAGAAAGACTTGAAGAAGCGAAAGAAACAGGAGCTATGGTAATATCATCAGTTTGCCCATTTTGCAGGACAAATCTAAGTGATGCGAATGATAAATTCAACATGGGTTTTGAAGTACTTGATTTAATAGAGCTATTAGACAGTTTAGATTTTGAATTTCTCGAGTAATTATAGAAATTAAAATAGTTTTTTTTCTTTATTTTACCTATAATATAATGATTTTTTAATTTAATAATAAATCTTTAAGGTGCTTTTTAAGTTGAGAATTGGAGCACATATGAGTGTTGCGGATGGAAAATATATGGCTTTTCTAAGAGGTAAAGAACTGGGATGTGAAGCAATTCAAGTTTTTGTTAGAAATGTACGTTCATGGTCAGCAAAACCATTAGAGCAAAAAGATATCGATGATTTTATCAAAACAAAAAATGAATTAAAAAATGAGATTTGGCCTGTTATTTCACATAATAGTTACTTGATAAATTTAGCAAGTATTGATGATGAGAAACTAGAAAAATCATATTCTGCTATGTTAGATGAATTGATTAAAGTAGAACAATTAGGGATTGAATATGAAAACATGCATCCCGGAGTCATTCCAATAAGTGATAAAAAAGAAATATCTAAAAATGAAGCATTAATTCAGATATCTAATCAGTTAAATAAATTGATAGATGAAACAAAGGAATCTAAAGTAAAAATTTTATTAGAAACGACAGCTGGGCAAGGTAAAGGATTGGGTAATAAATTTCATCACTTTAAAACAATTATTGATAATATAAAGAATAAAGAGAGAATAGGTATTTGTTTTGATACGGCTCACTCATTTGCAGCTGGTTATGATTACACTACTAAACAAAAGTACAATGAAATGTGGGAAGAATTTGATGATACAATCGGATTAAAATACCTTTTTGCTTTTCATCTAAATGATACTGACAAAGATATAGGTTCTAGAGTTGATCGCCATACTCATATAGGACAAGGTAAAATTGGAAAAGAACCTTTTGGATTTTTTATCAATGATGGGAGATTCGAAAATCATCCCGGAATTTTAGAAACTCCTAAAGGTAAAGACATGAAAGAAGATGTTATGAACCTAAAGATTCT
Source organism: Promethearchaeota archaeon (assembly GCA_048941065.1). GTDB lineage: Archaea > Asgardarchaeota > Lokiarchaeia > Sigyniarchaeales > SOKP01 > Loki-b32. The sequence continues at coordinate 892 of JBHLNY010000199.1, read as the reverse complement.
TAAATCTTTGAGAAAGTAAAAATTATTCCTCAACTTTAAACCAAACAGGGCTTTTATCATCAACAGCTCCATTATAATTCATTGTTAATTCTTCACCCTTAGAAATATTTCTTATTGCTATGTATTTTATAGAATCATTTCTATAATAATACTCATATCTGACATTAGGAGTATAAGAATGATTCATAAATTGACAGGTACTCATTGCAAGAGCCATTTTATATTCTGATTTATATTTTGGATTTTCCCATGAAAAACAATAATTAGAAACAACAGTTTTATCAATAAGTTCGTATTCGTTATTAGGAATTAAAACAACGTGAGCAGTTTCAATAATTTTTCCCTTCCTAATTTGTTGTTTAGCAAATAATCCTTTCCCTTTTTTTAAAGATATAAATTTAACTTCTACTAAATTATTCATTAATTTCACCAATTTATTATAAATGAATACGGTTTTATTTAAATTCTTATTATATTAATTAGGAAATTATTACTGAAATGAAATTATAAAATGAAAATATTCTATTTTGATTGGAAGAACTAATATTCAAGTTTTAATTTTTACTAGAAATCCAGAATTTAAGTGTTTAATCCTTAAACGTACTCCTGAAAGAAGCGGATATTGGCAGCCTGTTTCTGGAGGTGTAAAAAATCGAGAAAAAGTTCTTGATGCCGTTAAAAGAGAAATTCTAGAGGAAACTGGAATTGAAAAATTAAAGAAAATATATGATCTAAATTATAATTTTACCTACGAAGAGCCTAAAAATGGAATATTAATGAAAATGAGAGACATTTGCTTTGCAGCCGAAATAAATAATGAAACTAATATAAAGTTAAGTAAAGAACATGAGAAATACATTTGGTGTACCGAAAAAAAAGCAAAAAAGATTTT
>JBHLNY010000198.1:0-6492 GCA_048941065.1 Promethearchaeota archaeon | reverse complement strand
TGATAAACACGATCGAAATTCTTAAGATAATAAAGACATAAAGCTCTAGAACAAGCATCAGCAACAGCATCGCATACAGTATCAGGGTGTCCAATTCCTTTCCTTTCACAAATTTCCGGGAATTCACTTTTTTCAATAGGTAAAAAGTTAGCACGTGTAATTTTCAACATTTTATTTAACCAATTTCTTAATTATATAAATAGTTCCTTTAAATATGATTTTAAATTAATTATCAGTTAAAATCATTATTAAATGAAAAATGCAGATATTGCATTCATACATGTGATAAATTAATAACGTTTATAAATATTTTGCAATTATAATATGCATAAAAAGCATAAAATACAATCCTTACAACTATGGAAATTCTACCTTCATTAGATAAAATTAAAAAATTAAGGAAAAAATTGGGCATTACTCAAAAAGAGCTCGGAAAGAAATTAAATGTTCCGCAATCTACAATATCTAGGATTGAAAATGGAACGATTGATCCTCCCTATTCCAAAATTAAAAAGATATACGAATATTTAGAAAATGAACGCAAGACAAGAGAAAAGTCAAAAAAACATGCCGAAGATATTATGACTCAAAATATTATCTCCATCAAATCAAGTTCAACTATAAGAGAAGCAGTAGAACTATTAAATAGATATGAAATTTCACAACTTCCAATTATAGAAAATCATCAAAATTTAGGAAGTATAACTTCTAAAAAAACTCAACAATATCTGATTGATAATCCAGAATTAGTGAATTTAGATGTATCTATCATAAGAGAATTACCCTTTCCTGAAGTAGATAGAAAATGGAGCATTAAAGATATCTCAAATTTACTTGTTCAATATTCTGCTGTATTAGTTAAGGATTTCAATCATAAATTTATAGGAATTATTACTGATTCAGATTTACTTAAAATTCCTAATAAATAATTTATAATATTTAATGGAAAGTATATATTGATAATTTAATACATAATATACAAAAGAATAATTTTTTAATAAAATACAGTTTTTAAAGTAATTGGAATTAATGATAGATCAGATTCTTCAGAAAATAGTTATATTATTGAAGAAAGCAAATTTTGATACATTTGCTTTAGACAATTTTTCATCAAAGAAAAACAAATTTTGCTTTGATATATTAGTCAAAAAGAATGATCTGATTTTTAGTGTGAAAGTATTTCCCAATATAGATAATATAAACTCAGATATAATTAATGATATTAAATCATTATCCTTAATATTAAAATCGAAACCATTATTAATTGGAATTAAAAATCGGTATCAAAATTTAGAAGATAATACCATTTATGTCAGAGACGGATTGCCGTTTATAACAATTAATACTTTGGAAAAGATATTAGATAATAATATATATCCTTATGTCCTTGCTAAGAGAGGGGGAGGGATTGTATTTATAAACGGGAATGTGATGAAAACTCTACGTGAAAGTCAGGAAATATCTAGAAAAGAATTATCAGAGAAAATTGGAGTAACAAAAAGAACAATATGTGCTTATGAAAATGAAAGTATGCACCCTTCAGATAAAATAGCTGAAAATATTAAAAATATCTTAGGAAATAGCGAATTTTTTAAAGAAATTAATGTTCTAAATTGGAAATTCAAATATGATATGGAGAAAAGTGATATCATTGAGGAAGTCGAATTAAGTGATTTTGAATCTCATCTTCAAACAATAATAGAAGATATTGGAATTTGTTCTTATTGGTATAAAAAAAGCTCAATACCATTCAAATTATCTTTATATTCCACAGATGATAAATCTAAAATTGAAGGTTTTTATCCTCTTTTTTCAGGTGTTAGTGAAGATCAAAACAAAATTAAAGCATTAAATCCTAGATGCCTAAAGATTTTTACAAATTTATTCCATAAAACTGCACTCTTCATAATAAATAATAATATTAAGATCCCAGATTCGTTTTTAAAAAATAAAATACCTATTGTTAGAATTAAAAATTTAGAAGAGATTGATGACGAAGAGGAATTCATTGAACTCGTCCAAGATTCATAACGAGAAGTTAGAAATAATCTGTGGTATTGATGAAGCAGGACGTGGCCCTGTTTTAGGCCCAATGGTTTTATGTGGTGTCTGTTTTAATAGGGAAAAATTAGATTTTTTGTCTGAAATTGGAGTTAAAGATTCTAAAAAATTATCATCTAAAAAAAGAAGTGAATTATCTAAACTAATAAAAGCCAATTGTTATTCTTATAAAGTTTTAATTATTAGTGCTAAGGAAATCGATCAGAGAGAAGAAAAAAGAATCACTATCAACAGACTTGAAGAATTAAAAATGGCTGAGATTATTAATGAGTTAAAACCAGCTATCATATATATTGACGCTGCAGATGTAAATGAAGAGAGATTCGGCAACTCGATCAAAAAGTTAATCGAATATTCTCCAAAGCAGATTATTTCCAAACATAAAGCAGATGATGCTTATCCTATAGTATCAGCAGGTTCGATAATTGCAAAAGATATTCGAGATAATTTATTAGAAGAATTAAAAGAAAAATTCGGTGATTTTGGCTCTGGTTATCCTTCAGATATTAGAACGACTAATTTCCTTAGAGAATGGATTAAAAAAAATAAAAAGCCCCCTAGTTTTGCAAGGAAATCTTGGGATACTACTAAAAAGATCTTAAACGAAGAAGTAGAGAATAAAAAAATTACTGATTACTTTAACTGATTTTATTTTTCTCCACTATTAAAACTATGTGATTAGCAGCATACTTATGAATATTTATACTTTCTATTATTTTATAACCAGATTTCTCAAAAATATTTTTCTCATGTTGATAAATTTTTTCAGATTTGGTAATGCTATCTATAGATTGAGATTTTATAGCTATTATAATTAAACCATTTTTATTTAAATAATAATTTGAATTAATTATCGCAATCTCAGCTTGATTTGGTTGAGAAACATCTTGATAGATTAGATTAATATCAGTAAATATTGATTTAGCATAAGTTTCTGGAAACCTTGCATCTCCTAATATCGTTATAATATTTTCTCTCTTCGTAGTATTTTGAATTAGTTGTCTCATACTTCGTTCAGCAAATTCTACACCATAAATTAATCCATCTTCCAAGATATCCGAAAGATGTGAGATTGTTGTACCTGATGATGCTCCCAAATAAAGACATTTTAAATTCTTAAATAAAAAGTTTGTATTAGGATTTTCTAATAATAATGCTGCTAATTTACTTCTAAAAGGATCCCATTCTCGAAATTCAATCTCCTTATAACTAATTAATCTCTCTCCATAGACTCTATTCCCCAAAATTAAATTTTTTGTATATAATTTTAAATTTTCCTGAGGTCCAGATATATAGACATTATTAAATTTTGGATGATGCCTAATCTCAATATTTGTCATTTTTTTAATAAAATCCTCATTTTCTTTTCTTTTTGCTTGTTCCTTTCTGTTTAGTTTTTTGTATTTTATTTTTTTTTGGAGGATTAGGATATTTTTCTTCAATTTCCTTTACTTTTTCATCAATTTCTTTAGATAAAATATCACCAATAAAATCACCTGAGAAAAAGTCTACTTTTGCTGATAGTCCAATTTTTCCAGCAACCAGACGAGCAATTTTTCCGCGAATCCAAGGTTTTGAGGATCTGATTTGATTCCACTGAAAAATCAAACCATGTTTAGGCCTTTTTTCACCTGTTTTTAGAAAACGATATAAAGCTTTTTCGGCCCCTAATAATTGAATTCTAGATGCTGGCATAAAAGCTAATTTCCTCAAACCGCCTGCTTTTGCAATTAATTTAGCTCCTATTAATGAACCGATTATTGCATTAATGTTTGGAGCTGCTTTTTCCATTAATTCATCTAAGTGTATCTCTAATTCTTCTCTATACTGATTTAACGCTAAGATTTGATTAGCATAATTTTGTAAGAATGTGAGATCAATATCAGCACCCATGGAAACTGATGCTTGTTGACTTAACTTTTCAGTAATATCCTCTTTAAGTTCAAACATTTTTTTTAAATTTTCAACTGTAAATTTATTTCTATGGCCTAAAGTCGATACTAAATTTACTAAAAGCATATTATCTTCTACTATTTTATCTGTTAATTCCGGAAAATGTAGACCATACCATTCCCTAAGGCGTGTAGAGAATAAACTTAGTGTTTTCTTAATTATATCTAAAGTAGCAATTATTTGCATAATAATTATATCAGCTTTTTCTCCTGCTTGACTAACTTTTCTTCTCGTTAATTGCTCGTTTATTACTTTATACTGTTTAAAAATTTCATTTTGGGTCTTATCTATCCCTACTTTTTTTAATTGACGTTCTAATGTTAATCGAAAATTCTTTAGCTCCATTGATATATTTTCCAATTTTGTTTTATATCCTAATTTTGCAGAAGTTAATTGCTCTAACTTTTTATTGTCGAAAATAAATTCATTAAAACCAGAATTGTTTAATTCCTGCAAGAAGTTGTCATATAATTTCAGAATAATATTATTTTCAATAGCATTATAGAATTCAATAATTTTATCATTATTATCATCAAAATCAATGAAATTCAGAATATTTCCGGACTCATCAAAAGCAAAAATTCCTATTAGCGTATCAGCTATGTAAGATCTCATTTTTCTATTTTAAATCTTGGCTATTTAATCTTCATTAATAATTATTATAAAATTATAATCATTATTTTCTTTTAAAAAATGCTAGAAATAAATCTATCTGGTTTAAAACTGAAATCTCCTTTAATTCTAGCATCCGGGATTCTAGGAGTATCTTTTTCTTCGATGAAACGAGTCATTAATGCTGGAGCAGGTGCTGTAACTACTAAATCCATAGGACCGAAACCAAGAAAAGGGTACAAAAATCCATCTATTATTGAAATATATACTGGAACTTTTATGAATAGTGTTGGATTAGGGAATCCAGGAATCGATGAATTTATACCAGAAATTAAAGAACTAAAAAAAGATAATATTCCTTTAATTGTAAGTGTATTTGGAGATACAAAAGAGACTTACCTTCAAGTTGCTACAAAAGCTGAAAAAGCTGGAGCTGATGCAATTGAAATTAATATTTCGTGTCCTCACGCAGAAGTTGCATCAATTGGAATTAATAAGGAACTAACCTATCGTGTAGTAAAATATATAAAAGATCAATTATCAGTACCTCTTTTCGTTAAATTAAACCCCAATGTAACAAATATAGGAAAAATTGCTTTAGCTACCGAAAAGGGTGGTGCTGATGGCGTTATTGCAATAAATACCGTAGGAGCATTAAAAATTGATGTTAATACTAAAAGACCCATCTTATCTCATGGAAGTGGAGGGCTTTCAGGGAAAGCAATACATCCAATAGCGATAAAAAAAGTATATGATTTGTATAAGCTTTTAAAAATTCCCATAATTGGATGTGGTGGAATTGACACTTGGGAAGATGTTATTGAATTTTTCCTTGCTGGTGCTTCAGCAGTACAAATTGGAACAGCTTTATATAAAGGAATCAATATTATACCAGAAATTAATGAAGGAATAATTAAATACCTAAAAGAAAATAAATATAAGTCAATCAATAATTTAAAAGGACTAGCTCATCAGTTTCCAAACCAAGAGGTGCCTAATTATGATTGAAAATATAATAAAAACGGTCAAAATTACGAGCATCCATAATGAATGTGAAGGTGTTAAAACTCTAACTTTTAATATGAAAAATAATCGAATTAAACATTATATATCTCCAAAACCAGGACAATTTGTTATGATCTGGGTTCCCGGAGTAGATGAGGTGCCAATGTCATTATCTAACTATGATATTAAGGGTAATTGGTCCATTACTGTTAAAGAAGTAGGAGAATGCACATATGCAATCAATAAATTAAAAGTTGGAGATTACATAGGAGTAAGAGGACCATTAGGTAATCATTTTAAAATTCCCACTGATGAATCAAGAAATTTATTTTTAATTGGGGGTGGAATTGGCATGGCACCCTTAAAATGTCTCTCTAGAGAATTATTAAGATTGAAGCGTCGTTTTTTAGTTATTGAAGGAGCAAAAATTAATACTGAACTCCTTTTTATTGGTGATCTTGATATATATAAAAAGGATTATTCAGAATTATATTTCTGTACCGATGATGGAAGTTATGGAATAAAAGGAAATACTTCAGCTATTTTTGAAGATTTGATAAAGAATTACAGCAAAGAGGAATTTTCAAAACTTATTGTTTATTCTTGTGGTCCAGAAATTATGTTATATAAATTATTCGAAATATGTGAAAAGCATAATATCGAATATTATGCCAGTCTTGAGCGAATTATGAGGTGTGGTTGTGGTCTATGTGGATTATGTGCATTAGATCCACTAGGTTTATTAGTATGTAAAGATGGACCAATATTTAGTTCAGAAACTTTAAGAAAGATAAATGATTTTGGAAAATATAAAAGAGATTTTACAGGTAAGAAGATTAAAATAGAATAAATAAAATAGAA
>JBHLNY010000009.1:0-28219 GCA_048941065.1 Promethearchaeota archaeon | reverse complement strand
GTTATTCACGTAGGTTATGCGAAAAAGGTTTTGAAAGTTTTACGTTCAATTTGTCCCGAATGTTCAAGATTAATGCTTACAGAGGAAGAAAAAGATAGATTCAGACAGGAACAAATAAAGCATCGAAAGTTATTTTTTGAAGGGGATGAAGACGCTTCAAAACTTGTATTCAAACGTGCTAGAAAAAGCAAAATATGTCCTTATTGCGGTGTTAAAAAGAAAAAAATTATAATTGAAAAACCTACAACTTTTTATGAAGAGGAGGAAGGAAAAGGTTCACGGCGAATAACACCAATTGAGATTTTAGAACGATTGAAGAAGATGACGGATATCGACCTTAGAACCTTAGGTATTTCTCCTGAAAATGCACGTCTTGAATGGGTTATATTTACTGTATTACCGATACCTCCTGTATGTGCAAGACCATCGATTACACTAGATAGTGGTATTCGTTCTGAGGACGATTTAACCCATAAACTTGTAGATGTTATTAGAATTAATCAACGGTTAAGAGAAAATATTGATGCAGGAGCACCACACTTAATCGTTGAAGATTTATGGGAATTATTACAATACCATATTACTACTTATTTTGACAATCAAGTTTCTGGAATCCCACCAGCTAGACATCGTTCAGGTCGAGCACTTAGAACGCTTACTCAAAGATTGAAAGGCAAAGAGGGAAGATTTAGAAGTAATTTAAGTGGTAAAAGAGTTGATTTTTCCGCAAGAAGTGTAATCTCCCCAAATCCATATATTAGTATTAATGAGGTAGGAGTACCGATAGAAATTGCAAAAATCTTAACTATTCCAACCAATGTAAATGATTGGAATATTGAAGAAATGAAACAAATGGTTTTAAATGGCCCTTTTAGACATCCCGGCGCTAATTATATCATACGAAACGATCGTAGAAGAATTGACCTTCGCTATGTGAAAAATCGAAAGATCATTGCTGATATGCTATCTCCTGGGTTCACAGTTGAACGACATCTAAGTGATGGTGATTTAGTTTTATTTAATCGACAACCTTCACTACATAGGATGTCAATAATGGCTCATGAAGTAAGGATTATGGAGGGTAGAACCTTCCGATTAAATTTGACAGTATGTCCTCCCTACAACGCTGATTTTGATGGGGATGAGATGAATTTGCATGTGCCTCAAAGTGAAGAAGCTCGAACAGAGGCAGAATTATTACTTAAAGTTCAAGAACATATATTATCACCCCGATTCGGTGGACCCATATTAGGAGGAATTCAAGATTTTATATCAAGTGTTTTCCAATTTACTAGTAAAGATGCTTTATATAGTAAAAAAGAAACATTAAAATTATTATATGTAGGAGATATTTTTGAAAATAATCCTGATTTTAGTTTAGATCAACTAGAACCCGCAGTTTCAGATCCAGAACCATATTATTCAGGTAAACAGATCTTTAGCACACTATTTCCTGATGATTTAAATATAAGAGTAAGATCTAAGTTCTGTAAAAAATGTGAAGTATGTGAAGAAGAAGATTGCCCTTATGATGCATATGTAGAAATTAAGAATGGTCATTTAATAACGGGTACAATCGATGAGAATTCATTTGGTGCAATGCAATCAAATAGTATTTTACAACGTATTATTAAGGATCATGGTAATGCTCGAGGAAGACAATTTTTAGACAGTGCAACGAAAATGTTATTAAATGTTATTCGTCAAAATGGAATGACTATGGGTTTAGATGAAGTCTATGTGAAAGGTAAAGCCTTTAATGCGATCCAGAAAATATTAGAGGACGCTAATGAAGAATCTGAAAGATTAATTAATGCATTTTTAAAAAATGATACCAAAGTATTGAAAAGAGCTCCTGGGCGTTCTATGCGAGAGACTTTAGAATTGAGAATTAGACAGGTATTAGCTGAAGCTCGTAAAAAAGCCGAAGAAACTGCTGCAGAATACATTGGTGATGAAGCTCATTCAGTTATTATGACTAAATCTGGTGCTCGAGGGAACATTTTAAACTTAGGGCAAATGTCTGCTGTTGTAGGCCAGCAAGCAATTAGGGGTGAAAGAATTAACCGTGGTTATAGTTTAAGAACACTTCCACATTTTAAAGTTAACGATCTTAGTCCAAAATCACGAGGGTTTGTATCTTCATCATATAGAAATGGATTAAAACCAGAAGAATTCTTCTTTCATGCAATGGGGGGTAGAGAGGGACTTGTCGATACTGCAGTACGTACTAGTACATCTGGATATATGCAAAGAAGGCTTGTAAATGCTTTACAAGATATGGTAATCGAAAATGATGGAACTGTAAGGAATTCTGATAAAAATATTATCCAGTTTAAGTTTGGAGATGACGGTGTTGACGTCATGCACACGGATCATGGGGATGCCGTCAACTTAGACGTTCTCCTGTTAAAAGCTAAAGCATTAGATGTCGAAAAAATCCGAGAAGAAGTTAAGGAGACTAAAGGGAAGAAGAAACTGGTTGTTAAAGAAGAGCCTATTATAGAAATGGAAAGGAAGGAAGAAAAAAGTAAAGTCAACGAAGATCTATTAAAAAAACAATATGAAGAAGAAACCGGGAAAAATGCAATCTGGAGAGGTAAAGAAACGAAAGCATATATGGAATGGAAAAATGAACAAATTGGATAGATAAATATGACAAAAGTAAATTCAAAAATTTTAGATGACCATTTAAAAACATTATTAGAAGATGGTGTTCCAGAAGATTTAATTGAAAAAATTCGAGAAAAAGTAAAAGATGTCGATTTAGAAGAAGAACAGTTGGAATATCTATTGAATAAGGTTTACATTAATTATAATAATTCACTAATGGAAGCAAATGAACCTTGTGGGACTGTTGCTGCTCAATCTATTGGTGAACCTGGAACACAGATGACTCTTCGAACCTTCCATTATGCAGGAGTAGAAGAGTTTTCAGTTACTCAAGGTTTACCAAGATTAATAGAGATTGTAGATGCTCGACGTTTTCCTTCAACTCCACAAATGACGATCTATTTAGAAGATGATTATAATAAAACTGAAGAGGCAGCAATCAAAGTCCATAATCGTATAGAACAGATTCGTATAGAACAGATAACACATGATGTGGACTTAGATTTTGTTAATTGGCAAATTCACATAAACCTCATTCCTGAAATTTGTGAGAAGAAAGGGATTGAGATTGATCAAATACCTGAAGTTTTAAAAAGATACAAGAAAAAAGGGACAATTAAACGAGAAGGAAACACCATTATTATTGATCCAGGAATCGAAGACCTCCAGAGTTTGCAGAAATTAAGAGAAAAAATACTTAAAAAGGTTGTAAAAGGGATTAGAGGGGTAAAAAGAGGTTTATTAACACCTTCAGATGATAGTAAAGAATGGGTTATAAAAACTGAAGGTACAAATATGCAAGGGGTAATACAAATTGATGGTGTGGATACATCAAGAACAGTTTCTAATCATATACATGAAATAGAAAAACTATATGGTATTGAAGCTGCCCGGAATATGATAATAAAAGAATCCCAAAAAGTTCTTGAACAACAAGGCTTAGATGTAGATTTAAGACATCTCCTTATCTTATCAGATTTAATGTGTTATTCTGGATCAATTCAATCAATTGGTAGACATGGAATCTCTGGATCTAAATCTAGCGTTTTCGCTCGGGCGGCATTTGAAGTCACAGTTAATCAGTTACTTGATGCAGGTCTCTATGGAGAGGAAGAGCGATTACTTGGAATTCCCGAGAATGTTATTATAGGGCAAGTGATTCCCATAGGCTCTGGAAGAGTCAATGTTATGTTCGATCTCGATGAAAATCTAAAAATACTTAGTAAAAAAGGGATTTCAGGAAGATCTAAATAAATTTTAATCTTAAATTTTTAACAAATGTAAGATTTTTTGAATTGATTAAACACTTAGATACTAAAAAAACTAACAAAAAATTAAATTGAACTGTAAATTATAGTTACTATTACTTAATTAAAAGAAATTTTTTAACAAGATAATGGCACGGAAGAAAAATAGAAAAGCAGAACCAGAAAAACTAGATATGTCTCGCAAGAAAGTAAAAGAGTTTGATATTGACACAAACATCAAAGTTGCATATAAGACTGGAAAAATAGTTTTTGGAAGAAATCAAGTATTAAGAGCTATGAGACAAAATCCTTTTAGAATGATTATAATTGCTAATAATTGTCCAGTGGATCTCATAAATCAATTGAATCATTTTAATTCTATTTCAAAGGATAAAATTTTCATTTATAAATATAAAAGTTCAAGCTGGGATTTAGGATTAGCTTGTGCGAAACCTTACATGATTAGTGTAATTGGCGTTTATGACTATGGAGATTCTGATCTTCAGAGTTTAATGAGTAAAAGAACTTAGTGTAATTGGATTAAAAATGATAAGAAAAAATATTAAAATTGATCAGAAATCAATGGAACTTATTTCCTTATTTAATAATATTTCTGGTGCTATAATAAAAGACTGTTTAGTTTTTAAATCTCCAGAGAATAATTCTGATGTTGTCATCTTTTTAGTAAAAAAAGAAGATGTAGGTAAAGCAATTGGAAAAGCAGGAGAACATGTAAAGGATTTAAAAGCAAGGCTACAAAAAAACATAGATGTTATCGAATTTTCCGAAAATCTTAACCAATTTATACAAAATATTTTAAATACTACAAAAAATGCTATAAAAGTCCAAAATATCGAAATAAAAGAAAGTAAGAATCTTAAAAAAACAATTATTATTTCTGTTCGCCCCCAAGATCGTGGAAAAGCTATAGGTAAAGAAGGTAGTATGATTAGAAAAATAAAAGAACTTGTATTAAGATATTTTGAAGTAGATAATGTTATAATCAATACAAAAAACAATTTCTAAATAATTTTGGGAAGTTCTACTTAATCTGTATTCTAATAATTATCTCTCAATTTTGAAAAAAAATTTCAATTATCAAAAATTTTAAGTTCTATGAGATATTTTCTCAGATTATAGTATAATCAAAATATTATTATTTGGTGTTCAAAATAGCAAAAGGATTATATGCCGCACGACAATTGATGAAAAATCGAAAAAAGTTTAAATGGTCTAAAACAAAATATAAAAGAAAATTACTCAATCTTAAAAAGAGTTCAGATCCACTCGAAGGAGCACCTCAAGCAATTGGTATAGTACTCCAAAAAGTAGGACGGGAAAGCAAGCAACCCAATTCAGCTATTAGGAAGTGCGTACGAGTACAATTAAAGAAAAATGGAAAAGGAGTTACAGCGTTCCTACCTGGAGATGGAGCACTTAACTTTATAGAAGAACATGATAGAGTCTTAGTAGAGGGAATTGGTGGTGCTAAAGGTAGAAGTGTTGGAGACCTTCCTGGAGTGAGGTGGAAAGTAGTAAAAGTTAATGGCGTAAGTCTTGAGGCACTTTTAACAGGTAAGAAAGAAAAACCACTTAGATAAGGGTAATGAATTATGAGTAAAACCAAATCTCAGATTAAATTATTCAATAAGTGGTCATTTGAAGATATCGAAGTTAGAGATTTTACCCTCGAGAAATATATAAATTTAAAACCGATTATAATACCACATTCAGCAGGGCGTCATGAACATAGGCGTTTCTGGAAAAGTTCGCGTGTTTCAATAATTGAGCGCTTTACTAACAGGTTACTCTCTCCTGGTTTTATAGGTAGCAAAATAAAAGGTCATAAGAGTTCTTATAATTCTGGGAAAAAAAATAAACTAATAAAAAGTATGAGAGATGCATTTACATTAATAGAGTTAAAAACAGGCCAAAATCCAGTCCAAGTATTAGTGGACTCAATTGTAAATACTGCTCCAAGAGAAGAAACCACTAAGATCGCAATGGGAGGCATTTCTTACGCCTCAGCGGTAGATATCTCCCCCCAACGTCGAGTTGATCTTGCCATCAAATATCTCGTTCAAGCAATAGGAGCTAGGTCCCATGGGAATGAAAGGATGTTTGAAGAAAACTTAGCACAAGAATTAATTTTAGCGGCACAAAATAGTCAAGAGTCAAGAGCAGTTAAGCGAAAAGATGAAATAGAAAGAATTGCCGTTTCAGCACGATAATTCTTTATAGAACTTTTTTTATAACTCATTCTAATTGTTTGAAAGAAAAAAAGTTAAGATATCTCTTTCTTTACCATTTCGAAAGAATATCAATTATTAATTGAATATTATAGGCATAGTATAACACACTAATCAAAACAATTGCTTTAATATACCAATTGACAGTTTTTTATATGCAGAATAAAAAGTAGTGAATACTGCCCTAATTGCTACTAAAGTAATAATTATTGAATAAATGAGAGATATATATTCCCAAATTTGGAATAATAGGATATGTGAATGCTCTAAATAAACATAAAATTTCCAAAAAGATATAGTCATGATAAAAATAGCGGAAAATAGAAAAAAGAATCCCCACATCCATTTTATATTTCTCAAGTCCTTTAAACTAATTGTATTATCTAAGAGAGTAACTAATATCGCAAGAATCAGGAATGCTCCAATAAGAATCGATGTAATCCAATATTCACTAGGTTGTAAAACTTCTATTTGAAGAACTAACATTATAAAAGTCACTATTAGAAATAAAGTCCAAAAACCCAGGATCTTTGTATTAAGTGTTTTCTTAATTATATATTTTGAGATTAAAACTATAAAAGTATAAATTATAATGATTATAAGAGGTATTGGTACCCAAGAACCTTCGATCCAGAAAGGTAAAGACAATAGTGAAGCAAAAACGATAAAGAAGTTAAAGTAGTAAAGTACACGCCTTAATATACTCTTTTCTTTGTCGATTTTGTACCAAATAGTTCCAAATGGAATAAATAGAATCCAAGCAGCGATTAGGTATACTATTTGTTCTGGTGTAAAAGGATCATCCACATGATAATGAGTACCCCAAAAAGCGAATATCATTCCATAACCTAAAATTTGTGTTAGTAAAATATGATATGTTGATTTTCCAATCAATGAGATCCCTCTTGAAATTCGCCAATCTGATTTTTGAGGAAGGAATTTCATGGCGAGTAAAAACAAAAATGCCGAATAGGGAAAAACAAAAAAATGATAATCTCCTCTCAAAAATGGAATATCACCAATCATAAATTGAAAATCGAAGAACTGATATGCAATTAGATACGCTAAACTAATCGGAAATAAAAACCATATAAACAAGTTTCGAATGTCTTCAAGTTTATATCCAAATGAAAACCACATACCCAAACCAACGGCAGAAAGATAGAATAATATGCTAGTTACAAACATATAATAATAATGCACTTCTTTCCAGGATGTAAATTCACCAATAAAGAAAAATACGACCATTTGCATCATAAATTCAATAATAAAACACAGGATTAAGGTCAAAATTGGTTTCATTGTAAATGCCTTATAGAGTAAGGGCATAATTAAGATAGATTGGAAGATTAATGGAAGAAACCAATTACCTGGACCCCAGAACGGTAATATACCAATAAATAAGTTTATAATACCAAAGTTTGGTTTACCAGGTATTTTTGTATTATATTGTCCATGATACATAGCTGAAAGATCAAATCCATATATAAATAAACCTATAAAAGTTGATACCGCGTACAAAATAAAAAATGGCACTAGAAATCGTAAAATCTTACTTTTGAAGTATATCCATGAATATAGTTCCCTCAACGTCAAATCCCCCTTTCGTTTAAATGATAATCCCATGTTAAAACCCATAATCACCAAAAATACCGGAATAGAGATTCTTTCCCATAGGGCAACACCAATATCTTCTTTTATATTCCAAGATACCATATGATCGAAAATGACTAAAAAAATCATAACTGCTTTCAAGAAATCAACTTGAAAATAATTTGTCTTACTAGTTCTAGAAATCTCTTTTTCAAGATCTAATGAATAAACTTCACTCATGTTTGTCTTCTTAATTTTTAAAATTCTTTTATTTTTCTGAAAAAATTTTTAATAATATATCATCATTGAAGTAGTATATAATCTATAGCTAATCCAATTATAATTGTTAAAATATGTAGAAGTAAGACAGTAATGTAAAAAAAGAGAAAATCCAGTTTAATCACTTCAAAAGGTTAAAATTATTTTACCCATTTTCTTAAAGCAAGTTTTAATATCACCTGGATATTACTTTATTTTATTTAGGGATTCAAAGGTTCCCGAATTTTTATATAATTGATAAACATATTATTTAGATAAGCAGTATTAATGATAAAGATTTTTATCGATAATGAGAGTAGATTCCGACAAAAATAAAATATGTTAGAAAAGCAACTAAAAACTTTAGGGCAAAAAATTCGGATAGATATTTTAAAAAAATTAAAAAACATTAATGAACCAATCTCATTTTCACGACTTCAAAAAGAAGTTATTGATTGTAATTCTACATCTGTTAATTTCTCATTCCATTTAAACGCTTTAAGAGATTGTGAATTAATAGATTCTTCTGAAAATGGATATAATATTACGAAGTTAGGAGAGCAAATCTTAAATAGTATATTTTCTATTGAGCAGATCTTAGCGAAGAAAAATAAGGTAAAAATGATCAGAACTTCTAAATATTCCAAGGAAATTTTTGATTTTAATAAAATTGAGGAATATCTCATAAATGAAGGAGAAATGGAATCTTTTTTAGCTAAAAAGATTGCACAAGAAGTTGAAGCTCGCCTTTCAAAAACAAATATTGAATATCTTACTGCGCCTTTAATGCGTGAATACATTAATGCCATATTATTAGAAAATGACTTAGAAGAAGTGAGACATAAATTAACTCGTTTAGGAACTCCCCCATATGAAGTATTTAAGTTATTTAATTCAAAAAATAGCAAAATTAATCCTGAAATGTTCATCAAGAGGTTAGGATCTGATGTTTCTGAACAGTTTTTGCTCTTAAATTTATTACCTAAAAATTTAGCAGATTTATATTTATCTGGAGAAATAGCTTTACTATATCTAAATTATTGGAGCCTAAAACCTTTAAGCTTTCATTTAAATACTGAATCGTTATTAAATGTTATTTTGGGCAATTATTTAATTCCCAAATTAGAAAATTCAAAAGATTTGACTAATTTGATTCTTGGTTTTGTTGATCTTTTATACAATTTAAAACAATTCTTCTCTCAAGATATATTATTAAGTGACTTCAATAATCAATTTCTTTCCTATTTTAATTCTCGAGATAAGTTATCATATAATTTAAACATATTAACTTCTCAAATACTTAAATTTAATAACTCTTTTGAAGATCAAAGACAACACTTATCTTTTGAGTTTAAGTATGATAATACTAAAGATGGAAATGATCTGAACTTGAACCAATTAGACATAGATAAAGAATTTTTAAATTACCAGATTATAGGAAAGAAATTTGATAGTCAAATTAGACCTTTCATAATTTTTGATTATTCAAAATTATTAAATTTAGAGGATATAATGTCTTTTATTAAGAAAAATAACATTTGCTTCTATAACAGTAAGTCCTCAAATTTACTAAATTCTGCATTAGTTAAAATTAATAATCCTAATAAAAACCAAATTGTTTTAGATAAAATTTTAATTAATTTATATTCAGTATCGGTGGAAGCTAATAAAAATGATGATTTATTTATTGATTTACTCTCTGAAAAAATGAATTATGTATTTGACTTATTTAAAATCAAAGAGGCCTTAATAAGAAAGAAATTAGATTCTCTAAATTCGTGGAAAAAAGTGATCAACGACTTTTTTGGAAAAACTGATAAAGATTTTTATAAGAATACAATCAAATCTATTAGTTTCTTTGGTTTAAATGAAGCGATTACAAATCATTGTGGAATAGAATTTGACAGATTAGTAAAAAGTGAAGATTTTGCTATAAAGATCTTAATGTTTATGAACAAATTAATTAAAGAAAAAAATGAAGAAGAAAACAATTTTTATGTTTTAAGCCAACCACATAAAGATTCATACTTAAAGGATGCATGGCATAATGGGATTAATCTAAAAGGTGATATACTGAATGGTTATTCTTCAGGAATTATTAGATGTAATACAAAGTTGCCATTAACTAAAAAAATTAACTTATTTAAGAAATTTGAACAAGCAATTAATGGTGGAATCATTTTTGAGGAATATTTAGATTTTAATGATGCTGTAGCAAAAAAAATTTTATCTATCCTTTTTAAATCTAAATTAGAAGCGTTTTTTATAAACAAGTTAAAACTTTAAACATGTAATGTAATAAGTTAAGAAATATTTTAGTTTTTATCTGACATTAATTCTGCTAAAAGCGCTTTTCTCATAGGGATCCCATAAAATGTTTGTTTAAAATAAATTGATTTTTCAGAATTATCTACTTCTGGAGAAATTTCAGTAATTCGGGGTAAAGGATGCAATAATCTGAAATTGTCTTTTGTATCATCGAGATCCTCTTTTCTAAAAACATAAATATCCTTAACTTTTTCAAATTCTTCTAAATCAACAAATCTCTCTTTTTGAATTCGTGTCATATATAGTACATCCAATACACTTAGGATCAATCTATATTTAGCAATTTCTTTATATTTCACTTGCCGTTGCCTTAAAAAGTCTTTATCTCTATTTCTCATTTTGAGTGCTTTTGGGGATATGAAATAGATATTGACATTGAAATTAGAAAGTAAAATTGAAAGTGAGTGTACTGTACGACCATATTTAAGATCTCCCATTATTCCAATATTTAAACCATCTAAAGATCCCACTTCTTCCGTTATAGTTAATAAATCTAATAATGCTTGAGTTGGATGTTCACCACTTCCAGAACCTGCATTAATTATCGGGACATTTGCAAATTTTGCAGCCATTCTAGCAGCTCCCTCGAGGTTATGTCTAATCACAATACAATCACTATAATTTTCAACGGTTCGTATCGTATCAGCAATACTTTCTCCTTTTTTAATAGAGGAAACATCTCCTGAATGGAAACCTATTATATTCCCCCCTAATCTATACATTGCAGATTCAAAACTAAGGCGTGTACGCGTTGATGGTTCAAAAAATAAGGTAGCTAAGATTTTTCCTTGAAGCAGATTAGAATTTTTAATTTGAATCATTTCTTTAGCTTTCTTTAAGATATATTCAATATCTTCTCTACCAAATTGTTTAGCACTTATTATTCCTTCATTAAATTTCTCTTTAAACTTCAAAATTCTCAACTAATATGATTTTATTAAAATTATGTAAATAAGATTTAAAATTTTTTTTATTATAGAGTGGTTATTCAAAAGAAATAAATAAAACTAATAAAATTTAAAATTTATAAATAACTACCCAACTCAATTAGAAATTAAGGGTCTGTGAATATTGAAATACCCACGATCTATGAACAGGTACTGTCCAACTTGTAGAGCCCATACCAAACATAGTGTAGCAATCTATAAAAAAGGAAAGGAACGTATGTTAAATCAAGGTAGGCGAAGATTGGAACGCAAGAAAGCCGGATATGGAAGTTTCCCAAAAGAGATTTTTCATAAAAATGCAAAGATTAACAAAAAAACAACACCTCTTTTAGAATGCTCTGAATGTGGTAAAAAACAATATGCAAAATCTTATCGTATAAAAAGACTCGAATTACAAGAAGTATAAAAACTGTGAATTTATATGGTTCATGAAAAAAAACAAAAGGAACTTATCCCTCAACCAAAATCTAGATTTTTACGGGTGAAATGCTTAAATTGTGGTAATCAGCAAATCATTTTTGGATGTTCCGCAACTGATGTAGAATGTTTAGTATGTGGAAAAACCTTACTTCAATCAACTGGTGGTAAAGCTCGTATTCTTACCAAGATATTAGAAGTTCTTTCCTAAATTAATTTAGATTTGCTTTTTATTCTTTCAAAAGAAAGAAATATAAAATCGAAAATTGTCGTGAAACCACTATTTCACGAATATTATATATGATTAAACCAAGCAATTTCAGCTAAAAAAAAAAGAAAAGCATGGGCCATCGGGGATTCGAACCCCGGATTTCCTTACTCCTTACCTATTAGGTAAAAAGACTCAGGTTTTTACTGACATGGACAATAGAATATTTTATTGTATGTCCACGGGTCAATTATAAGACCTGCGCTTGTTGACCAAGCTTTTAAAACCTTGTTAACCAGGCTGAGCTAATGGCCCATATATTTTATTATTAGTTTTATAATTTAATAATTGAACTAATAAAAAAAAATTTTTTTATTGTAGTAATCTGTTATATTAATAATTGAAATATTAAAAAGAAATAATTTTAATTCATCAAAAAATTTCAAAAAGGTAAATTATCTTGGCGGAAATGTTAACTGATCTTCTACAAAATATCTACAGTAGAATAGCCCAATTAGGTAAAGCAATACAAGAATTAAAGAATTCCTTAGATTCGCTCAATAGAAATATTGAACAAAAAGTAACCAATTTATCAGAAAAATTAAAAGAATTCTCGACTGAGATTAATATTACTCAAACTAAACATATCGATACTGTAAGAGAAATTGGATCGGTAACAACGAAGGAATTAATAAAGATTCAAGAAGGATTAGGATTAGATGCAATCACTAATCTTATTAATAAACTAGAAGATATTGCTAAACTTTCTGAAAGCGTTCTAAACCAAGATACAGTTAATTTACTTTTATCAGAAGCAATCGATTCTGTAAAGCATTTAAAGAAATCTGTTGAATAAGAATTTTAAAAATAATATTAATAATAATTAAAGATAAGAAGAGGGAATAAAAAATGGCACAAGCTCTCCTAGAGCATATGATTCAAAAAATAAATGAAATAACACAGTCTTTAGACGGAACAATTGCACAAATAGGACAGATGAGAGCATCAATTGATCAAATGAGTCAAAACTTCTCTGAGCAGACGGTTGCATTAACAGAAAATGTTAGATTAATCGTTGAAGTATTAAAACAATTCAGAGTTCAATCAAGTAAAAGTATTCAGGATCTTGCTGAAGACTTTAATAAAAAAGTTAAAGATTTGTGGGATAAAAAATCTATTGAAGTAATCACTGAAGAGGAAAAGAAAGCAATTGAAACATTAAAGCAAGTTACGAAGGCAGTATCAGATAATCTTTATTACACACAATTGTTATCTATAATTCAATCTATTAGAGAAGAAACTAATAGATTAATTGGTGTTAAACCAACTTAAATTTCAAAATATAATTTGGTATCAAGTTAAATATAAGTTAAAATAAGGGTGTAATTCTATCTATGCCAATAGGTTGTTTTGCAATATTGTTACCTACAGATTCGGATTATAAAATTCTAGGGTATTATCTTAAAGAAAGTAAATCTGATTTCTTAGTTACTAATGATTTATTTCTTAGATTAAACCTTGACCATTCAAAAAATGAGTTTAATTTATTAAAATTAAAGGACCTTCAAAGAATTTTCTCTTATTTTTATAAATTTAAGGGAAAATTATCTCGAAACGCTACTGGGATTATTTTAGGTTTACTTCTAAATGAAGATGATAAACCAGAAAAGTTTCGGTCTCTACTCAAAGAAGCCGCTGAAGCTTTTGAAATTCCAAGTCTTAATATCCTAAAGAAGTCAAAAGATGAAATGAAGGTTTTATTAAAAGATATATATTTAGAACATTTAGAACCATTAATTGATATATTACAACCTGATGCATTAAGAAATAGTATAAAAAATATTACGAAATTCATGTTGAGTGGTGGAAAAAAAGAAAGGAGTATTGCTCAAGAATTACTACAGAAAATTGAAGATGGAGAACATACAAAAATTGCTGATTATTATAATACAGCTGAAAGTTCATTAAAATCCTTAGATTATGAAAAAGCTACAAAATTTTACAATAAAGCAGCAGAGTTCGCTGAAAAGCTTTATTTAATGGATGTTTCTGACTCTTTAAAAGAGAAAGCTATGTTCTCTCAACAAGTTCCTGAATTTTCAAAAGAGAGGGAAAGAGTTGTACAAGAAGCACGTAATGCTCTTAGAAATGAGGATTTTCATTCTGCTTATTCACAATATAAAAAAGCAAGTGAGTTATCTAAAAAATTAATAGAGTTTGATAAAGAAGAGGAATATAGGTTGAAATCTAAAGCTTTAGAAGATTTTTACAGCGTAGATCAAAAATACCGTAAAAAGAATTGATATTTTAAATTCTTCTTTCTGAAATCTTTATCAAATTTTCAATCATAAAAAAATGGTAGAGCCTAATTATAACATAATTGGTTTATTAACAGATTTTGGATCTAAAAGTTCTCACTATATCTCAAGTATGAAAGGGGTTATATTAAAAATCAATCCGAAAGTAAAAATAATTGATATTTCCCATGATATATCTTCATTTTCTATAATTGAGGCTTCTTATATAATTAAAACTACATATAAATATTTCCCTCCGCATGTTGTATTTATCATTGTTGTTGACCCCGGTGTTGGAAGTTATAGGGAAATATTAGCTCTAAGGACTGAATCAAATTACATTTTTATTGGTCCTAACAATGGAATTTTATCTGTTTTACTTGAAACCGATGAAATTTCTGAATGTATTAAACTTCAAAATAAGGATTATTTCCTTTATCCCATTTCTAATACTTTTCACGGTAGGGATATTATGGCCCCAGTTGGAGCATATATTACAAAAGGAATAAAACTTACTAATTTTGGACCCAAATTTAGTTTAAAAAATCTTATAAGAATTCCAATTACTTATAAAATTAAAGAGGATAAAAAAGAGATTAAATGTACAGTTCAATATATAGATTCTTTTGGGAATATGACTACTAATATTCAAATAGATAATGATAATAATATTAAAAGGACATCATTTTCATTAACTTATAATGATATAATTAAAATTAAGATTAAAAAACAACTCTATACAGGTAAATATACCTCGCATTTCTCAACGGTTCCAATAAATTCAGTATTATGTCTAAGAGGGTCAAGTGGATATCTTGAAATTTCTATCAATCAAGGAAATGCAGCAAAAGAGTTAGGCGTTAACGTAGGAGATGTTATAATAGTTAATTTATGAAGGAAATGTCCATGGAAAAAGAATATTTAGCTTGTATTGATGATAAGAATATAAAGTATTTACAATTAGGGCAGATATCGAAATATATCTTTCCATTGGAACGGAAAGAAGCGCATCTAAAAAAACAAACACATCTTATTATAAGATTTTTCATAGTCTCAATGAGCTCCAGTAAAGAAATTCTTTATCTAGTACAAAAGCGTGGTAAAAATAAAAAAACTTTCCCTGGATATTATACCGATTCTGCGTCTGGACACGTAATGTGGATAAAAAATTTAGATTTGAAGAAAATTAAGCAAAATGCAATTAGAGAACTGGAAGAAGAATTTGGTATTCCTTCAAGCAAAATTAAAAAAATAAAATTTTATGACCTAAATAAGGAAGATAACAATAATACAACAGAAGTCTCATATATATTTTTTGGGTTGGTTGAATATGATGTAAAACTAAAACCTAATCCTAATGAATTAGAATTAGAGGGAAGCCGTTTTTATAATAGAACAGAATTAATAGATTTATTAGAAAACAAAAAATCAGTTGATTACTCACACAAAATCTGGAAAAAATTATTAAATATGGATTTAGCTTCTCTTTTTGATGAAAAGTTAGAGGAGGAGCTTCAAAAAGAAAGTAATATTGCATTATTTATAGGTAGATTTCAGCCATTACATCATGGTCATATTTATGTGCTTAAAAGAATTCTCGATTTATATAATACAGTAAAAATAGGAATAGGAAGCTCTCAGCTATCCCATTTACCAAATGATCCATTTACAAGTAAGGAGCGATTAAGATTCATCAAAGCAGCACTAGAGAGAAGAAATATAGCAAATAAAAGGTACAAATTGTTTGAAATCCCAGATATTTTTAATGCAAAAAAGTGGGTAGAACACGTTGTCTCTATAGTTGGAGAATTCAATACAATTTTTTCTAATAGTGATTGGATTAGAGATTTATTTCTGAATAAAGGTTTTAAAGTTGGAAGAAAAATTGAAATCTTCAAAAATAAATTCAATGGGGATAACATACGAACTCTAATAAGGGAAGAAAGTAGTAGTTGGAGGTACTTAGTACCTAAGGAAGTTATTGAATTAATGGAAGATTTTGATGGGATTAATAGAATCAAAATACTAAAAGCAAAAAGCGAAAAGGGTTGAGTAATTCAGATTTCCTAGAAATTGATGGCGGAATGGGAGAGGGAGGTGGTTCTGTCCTCCGATTGGGAGTAGCATTTTCTTTTCTATTTAATCGACCTATTAAAATTAAAAATATTCGAGTTAATCGCCCTAAACCTGGTTTAAGAACACAACATTTGTTAGGTCTTAAAACTTTATCAGAATTAACAAATAGTAAATTATCTAAATGCGAGGTTGGAACAAAAGAACTTACTTTTATTCCTCATAAAAAGATAAAAGACAAAATTCAAGTCAATATAGATACAGCAGCTAGTCTTGGATTATTACTTCAGCCAATTCAAATATCTAGTTTAGGATTCAATAAACCAGAAAACATTTTTATAACTTTGAATGGAGGAGGTACGTTCGGTAAATGGGCTCCAAGTCTTAACTACCTTCAAGAAGTAACCTACAAAATATTTGAGAAAATGGGATTGAAAATTGAGATCGATATCCAGAAACATGGTTTTTATCCTACGGGAGGAGCTGAAGCCAAATGCGTGATATTTCCACTAAAAAGTAAGATAAAACCCTTAAATTTAACAGAATTAGGAAACTTAGATATTATAAATGGCGAAATCATAGTAACAAATCAATTAAAAAGAAATAATATAAGTGAAAGAATTAAAAAATCTATTGAACAGCATTTAAGAAAGAACTTAAAGATTGAAACTAATATCAAATATAGGTTTGTACATTCAGATAGTCCTGGTGTAGGACTTTCCTTATGGGCTCATTCTGATACAAAAGCTATTATTTCTACAGGTACAATCATAGGGGAAAAAAAAATTACTTCTGAAAAATTAGGACTTATCGCTGCAAATGAAATTCTTAAATATATAAAAAATGAGATCCCTGTTGACAATTATCTAAGTGATCAATTAATACCTTTAATGGCCTATTGTAGTGAATTATCAATAATAAAAGTGCTCGAAATTACAAACCATACAAAAACCAATTTGGAATTAATTAAATTATTTTCCACTCGTAACTATAAAATTTTAAAAAATAAAAATTATTTTTTAATAGAGTTTCAAGAAACGGATTAAAATCTAATACTATAATTAAAAGAAATTTTTATAAGATTATTTTATTATAAGATTATTAAAATGAATTTTAAAGAGTAATAAAAAAATGACCATTGCAATTCAAAGATGTCCTAGATGTGGAAATGAGAATCCTGCTGACAGTTTTGCATGTAGTTTTTGTGGTGTTCGATTAAAAATAGAAAAAATCGAAACAATTTCTCTTTTTAGAAGATATGAAGCAGAATGGACAAACCCTTACCCATTTTATATGAAAATCTTTTATCTCTTCACCCAACCAAATCGAGGATTTTGGGATATTAACCATAAAAGGAGTAAAGCTCCGGGGTGGTTAATTTTATTGTTTTGTTCTTTACTTTATGGGTTAATGGGCTTAGCTTTTTTCTCACATTTTAATTTTGTAAGCCTTTCAGAATTTTCACCTATTAAGACATTCTTCACCTTTAGCTTTTTTGTTGTTTTCTTCATATTTGGATTTCTATTTCAATTAATAATTTTCTCGTTATTAATTTGGCTATTTACCAAAGGCGCAAATTACGCTGTAGGATTTACTGAAAGATTAGAAGATCGCTTTGGAGCAATAAGGGAGGTAAGAGAAAGGTATAAAGAAGAGGAGATTAGTCCGTTTAGCATTTATAAAGGAGGAACAATGTTGCATCTTGAAGGTTCTTATAAATTTAGAATGATGTTATGTGCTTTTACTCCATTTCTACTGATCAATGCAATTAAAATATTAATTGTTTTAGTTGCATTTCCTACTGTTGACGTTCCTACTATTTCTTCATTTGATGAGGCTATATTGAATCAAATGATTAGATCTAAAAGTTGGGCTATTTTAGATGTTATTGATGCTTTAACAATAGCAATATGGGTACCGATATTAATGACATTAGCAGTTAGAGAATTAAGTAATTCTTCAACTTATCGTGTTCTAATACCCAACTTAATAATAGGTATTCTGATAGCTGTAATTTTCTATTTTTTAAGACCAACGGTTTTTGGCTAAAAAATTTATTAATTTAAAATCTTAATTTTATATAAATAGTTTAATCTACTAATTATAATAATTAAAATGGGCTTAGATAACCACAAATCTCTTGAAATGGAACCTGAAATTGAATCTGAGTTATTTGCGTTATTAAATACTATATTCAACTTACATGAGAAATATCAGAATGGAACTATTAAAGAAAATTTCTTTCTAAAAACTATTAAGAATGCGATTAATGATTTACTTAAATTTAATTTTTTATTAAATGATAAAAAAATAATTCTCTCAAAGCTTTTAGAAAAAATGAAGCTTACTCAAGATTACTATAGAGCTATTGATATTATTAATCAAGTTTCTTCATTAGCTATTTCTACCGAAGTATTAGGAGGTAATGACATACAAAGTTCACCATTTTCAAAAAAGATGAAGACCTCTGTATTGGAATTACCTGGGATTACTTTAGAGATAACCTCTTCTTTTATTACACTTATGGATGCTATTAAGCTAAGAGGATTTAAAGAGATCGAATTAATAAGTAAATTGTTTGAAGATTTAATACAAAATATGAAAAAATTCCCTGGGATGGAGGATATTAAAGCAAAGATTGATAAAATAAATAAAGACATTATAAGAAACTCTTCTAAGCTCCAAAAAAATGTTAGATTTAATGAAATAATAGTAGATGAACTCTATCAAGTTTTTAAAGAATTTCAAAATAAATTAAATCTTAAAACCTAAGCAAAATAATAAAATTAATATTCCTTTTATTCTTTAGGATTATATTAGACTAAGTATTAAATCAGTAAAATAATAAATAAAGGTAATCACTATTCCTCGTCCAGGACTTAGATCCAAAGCGCAAGCTAGAAAGAAGCTGAGGTCACCAGGTAACCAAAATGTTACGCATTATTGGAGAAAAAAACCTCATAGAGCGCAATGTGCTATTTGTAAGAAACCACTTCAGTCTATTCCAAGATTACGACCTTCAAAAATGAAAAAAACAGATAAAACTGCAAGAAGGGCAAATCGCTTAAAAAGTGGGCGATATTGTTCAAAATGTCTCCAAACTTTAATTAAAGAGGCTGTGTGGAGTTAGAACTTTTTTACATTTTTAATGTTTTTCCGATTCACTAAATACAAATCCTTAATTATTAATTTACAATTTGAATTCTTATTTAATTATTAAAAAAATAATTAAAAATGATATTAACGATTTCCGGACTTCATGGAACTGGAAAATCTACTATTGGTAGAAAAGTTGCTGAATGTCTTGGCTTAAAATATTATTCTACTGGTCAAGCATTTCGAGATTTAGCACAGGAGATGAATATGACTTTAAAAGAATTTACGAGATATGTTGAGAAAAATCCTGAAATAGACAAGAAATTAGATGAAAAGATTATTGATATAGCAAAAAAAGGTAATATTCTGATTGATAGTCAACTAAGCGGATATATCCTCGAGTCTATTGCAGATTTTAAAATATTATTGGTATGCTCACTAAAAACTCGAGTAAAAAGAATGGCTGAACGAGATCAATCATCTTATGACGAAAAATTAAAAGAAACCAAAATTCGTGAAGAATCTGAATTAGAACGATTTAACATTCTCTACAATTTTGATCTTAGTAATGAGAAAAAAATCAAAACTTTGTATGATTTAATAATTGATACCGAAAATTTGACTATTGAAGAAGTAGTAACCCAAATTATATCAACTCTTAAAAAAGTATAGACTGTTTTTGTTTTTAAAAATCATAAAAAATTTATTTTTAGATTTATTTCATCCCTTACTATTAAAGTTTTTATCTTTCCTGAAACCATAAAACTTCAGTAAGGATAAAATTAAAAAAAGTAATTTGGTGACGAATTATTTATGAGTATATATGATATTGGAAGAGTTTGTGTAAAAACTATGGGAAGGGAAGTAGGACACTACTGTGTAGTTGTTGATGTTATCGATAAAAATTATTTGCTGATTGATGGATTGAAGATTCGAAGGAGACGTGTTAATTATAAGCATATTGAGCCACTTACTGAAACTATAGATATTAAAAAAGGAGCATCGCATGAACAGGTTGAAGCTGCGATTAAAAATGCTAAGTTAGAAAAAAAGATGAAAGAAATCGTTTCTATCCCGATATAATACGTTAAAGATACTTTTAACTTGAATTCTCATAAAATAAACTTAATTAAATTTTTTTTAAGCAGTTGTAGCCTAGCCTGGTACGGCGCTGGCTTGGAGAGGAGAATGATCCCATAAAGCCAGTGTGCTTTGCACTCAGGGGTTCAAATCCCCTCAACTGCGTTTTTAGTCAAAAGTATTAAACATCTGGGAATTCTAGAGATTTTGACTTTGAACCTCCAAATGCCTGTCCCATACCCCCAGAAGCTTGTGTTTGTAACTTAAAAAGTCTTTGAAGAAGTGTACTTATCCCTAGGGAGCAAAGGAAATACCACGCTGTAAAGTTGATCCAAATTCTACCTGCTCTAATAAAATCACCAATAAAGGGAACATCATTTGCATCCATCGGACTGAGCGCAACTGCTCCACTTAAATAAAATCTCACAATAGTAAAAATAACAATCATTGGCACAAATGTTATGCAAGTTGGCTTTAACCTCTGAAGGGCCATAGATTGTTGCGATTTCTTTAACATAACATCCTTACGTTCCCAGCGTTTACGGTTCTTTCTATATCTATCTGGATCAATTTCAGCCATCTCAATTATTTTTTCTTTTTCTTCTTGATGGGCTTTAATTTGCGTCTGTTTTCTTTCAAGCTCTTCAGTATCAACTAACCATCTTGTTAAAAGCGTGCTAATTAGTCCTGTTGCTAAAGCTAACAATAAAACAAAGACCATCGATCCTGGGGGTTCTGAAATTAATTCCTCAAATGTTTTTTCAAAAATTAATAACAACATATCTATACTTTAATTAGTTAAAAATCATTTTAAACTTTTCAGATTGAGAAATATACCTATAAAATTATATAATCATTTGAATCAATTAGTTAGTTGAAATGTATTACCTATCTAATAACCATCAACTTTGAAAACAAAGATTTATATACTAATTTATCAAATTTTACATAAACATGATCAATATTAATGATCATTAATTATCAAAATTTCAAATTAAAATGTCTAAAAGAAATATAATAATCTCAATTATCTGTGTTGCGGTTGGTATTAGTCTAATCACCAGTGGTGTGCTTATTGACGACTATATTGATGATACTGTAGCTGATTCCCTTGGTGAAGGACTACTGGGAATAGAAGAAGAAGCAATTCCATTAATTGAACCAATGATAAAAGAGATGGGAATTCCACAGGCTCTGAGAGGAATTCGAGATCTGGGGATATCAGTTGTAGGTGAAATGGTAGAACATACATTTGTAGCCGTACTTTTTGAGCTTATGGCAGTTACAGGTGGAAATGTTTCTGGTACATGGTATAATGCTTTAGGTCTTGAAAGGTTTTTCAATGATCCTACCGATCCAGGAGGTGTTTGGTTTATACTTAATGGTGTTTCAAGATATCATCTTGTTAACCTTAGTTTTACAGAAGACGCTCAAAATAGGATACTATATGGAAATAGTACCATTGTACCTGGTTATATACCAGGGATTCAAGGTATAATTAATGATACTTCTACAGGTGCTGGTGTTGCGTTATTTTTAGATCAGTTTGAAGCCGCTAATTCAAGCATTTCTGATGATCTAAATAAGACAATGCAATTTAATTATAATTGTACTTGGAATCAAATATCTAAACTCGAGGACTATATTAATACTTATCTCATCGATGCCATAATCCCTCTCTTAATTGCTTTTAACCTACATGCAGAATACATGCCAGAGTTGACCGGCCTTAATTCATTAGACGCTATTGGTAAGGCACTATTCATGGAACAATGGGCAAATGGAACAATTTTAAACGATATTTTATATCCAGGCGGAATTGATTTTAGCGAGATGCTTGAAAGTATTAATGAGACTCTTGTAGGATTTGAAGTTGGTCGTATAGAGGCCTCCAATATCACACGGAAAAGTGCTTATGCGCTTTTTGACGAAAATAGTTACCCTCATGCACTAACAAATGATACTGGAATTAATCTGTGGATTACAGCAAACACAAATATTACAATAAAAGAGTCACTAAGGAATGAATTCAATCTAACTCAAAGCCAAATGGATATGATACTTTATTGGTTATTTGAAGAATCATTTCAAGATAACATTGTACCCGAACTTATGAAACTTCCCCCACCTGATGGGGTCGGTAAGACCATAACAGAGCTTGCAAAAGAGCTCCTATTAGAACAATGGGTAAATGGTACAGTAAACGGTATGAGTTTATATCCTTATGGATTCCCACTTAACTTAAAAGCAGGAACTTTCTATGGATTTGAAGTAGGATATCAAAGCCAGACTGAACCGATTGTACCTACTAACATGTCTATGATATCAGCTAAGGCTCTTTGGAATACATCAAGTCTGAACTCATTAGTCAATAAAAAAGGACTTAATAAATGGTATAAAGCAGTTGGAGATCCTAATTCTTCAATAGCTACTGAACTACAGATTGCTAATTATTTGGAAGAAGGAGCAATGGAAATGATTCTAGAATGGATACCAGAATTCAGAGATAACTTAATGCCTTATCTTGCTCAAGAAGATATGAATTTGCCAATGGATGCAACCACATTTGGTAATACTATAGAAATTGGAATGAGCATTGGTGGGGGGGTAATGATCGGACTCATCGCACTCGGATTAATTGTCAATGAAATCCTTAAAAGAAGGAAATTAATTGAAACTTAATTGGAAGTTAATCATTGTGAAGAAAATAGATTATCAAATATTCGGTGATAGCCAGCAAGAGGTTGATGATTTTATTAATATGTATATTTATAATAAATTTAAAGTTGTCTAAACCATCCCTATTTGACCTATGTGTCTTTAGCTCTTCTATTTTTTTATTAATTCTTAAAAATTTATATAAGTATTGATTAAATTCCCACAATTTTATTAAAATTGAATTAGATTGACCCGTCAATCCAACCCAAGGAATGCACGCATGCCTGGATACTGTTGTGCTGCCACCTCTTTCGATATTGTTTCAACATAATTATGAACTATCCCTATCGCTATTAGAAGCCCTGTCCCGCTTGTTAACGCACCCAAGCTATCCGCAAAGAAACTCAGAAATGCTATAATAATCCCGTTTAAAATAACTAATGTTGGAATATATCTTTTAAGTAGTCGCTCTATAATTTTTGCAGAGCTACGGAATCCTGGTACTTGCATTTTTGAGGCAATAATTTGGTCAGCAATATCGCGTGGGGCAAGTCCTGAAACTTCGACCCAAATCCGACCGAGCATTATGCACAAGATAGTGAATATAAATAAGTATATTATCCCTTTTAATGGGAATGCTAAAAAATCTTGTAGCCCTAGTGGTGGTGTAAGTAACCATATCAAACCTCCCGTTGGAACTAATTGATTCCCTGGACCTGATGCCGACGGCTGACTTTTAAATCTCCCTATTAAATCGACCCAGAAATCGGAAATTGCTCCCCCCTGTGAAGCTCGGATGGCAGAATATGGACCTGCTAGCATTTGCCCAAAGAATAGAAAATTTGCATATAACGCGTTAACTAGAATGACGGGGATATTAGAAACATAAAGTAGCTTCATGGGGTATTTACCTTTAAAGCCTCGATAGCCCCGATAAGCAAGCGGAATCTCAACCCTTGTGGATTCAAACCATATAACAATAAAAAATATAATTATCGTGGTGAGGATTCCTATTAATGATGGTAGTTGTGATCTAGCAAATATTGAGCCTAGAGTTGTGTCAGGATTATCATCAAACAATACCGTAAAGAATGCAATTACTATTCCTCTTGGTACTCCAGCCTGATCGGGTACAAAACTGAAACTATTCCAAAAAATTTGCCCTGCTACTCCTGCTGCTATGAATAAAGAGACACCACTACCAAGTCCCCATCCCTTTTGAAGTAGTTCGTCAAGCAATACGATAATTATTCCCGAAAAAAGCAATTGAACAAAGATAAATGTTGCTCCATCAATACCAATTTCATTTACATTACCAAAAGCACCGCCTAATAAATAGGCAACAGCATTAAAAATTGTTAAAATGACTGCTAGTACTTTTTGAGATCCGCTAAACAAAGCTCTATCATAGGGATCCGCCATATTCACATTGATTATTTTCGAACCTAAAAGTAGTTGCATGATAAGACCTGAGGTCACGATTGGGCCTATTCCTAACTCTGTTAGTGTACCCCTCTGACTTGCAAGAATTACTCTCAACCAATAAAAGTAATCGGTCGATTCTTCGAGATTAACGCCATATAATGGAATATTGGATAAAATTAGGTAAATTATTAATACGAGAGCAGTCCAAAGGAACTTTTCTTTAAAGGAAACTTCCCTTTGAGGTTGCTTAATCTCAGGCATTACCCGAACGAAAGGAGAGAAAAATTTAAGAAATTTTCCAGTCATGATTGATCAGTACCAAGAATCTTTTAGTTTAAATTTATAATTCTAATAAAGCTATCTTCACAAAATGTTAAATGTAATTTTAAAAAAAACAGAATTTTAAAAAAAGTTTATGTTTCAAAAAGAATCTTCTAATAATATTGTAAATAATATGGACAAATTATTTAAAAAGGTGAATAAAAAAAATTATTAACATAAACTGTTAAAAATACATTTTTTTTAAAATAATGATCCAATACCCGTTGGTTCCGCTTCTTCTTCTTTTTCCTCTTTCTTCTTTTCTTCTTTCTTCTTCTTCTCTTTTTTTCCTCCTGTAGGAGCCGCTGTCACAGAAATAGTACCAACAGATTTAATGATGTCATCAATTTTTGTCTGCTTCAATCCCGTGATAAGCTTTGTGATTTCAGTTTTATCAATTTTTGCGCCTGCAGCAGTTAATACTTTTTCTACATTTGCTTCTGTAATTTTTCCTCCAACTTTGTGAAGCAATAATGCAGCATAGATGCTTTCCATATTTTCAAACCTCCTATTTAATATTTTTTAAATTTAAATTTACTTTTTTAATTAATTATTATATTATTTTAAATTTCAACCAAATAAACCTCCAATACCAACTTCTTCTTCCTCAGCTTCTTCTTCAGTTTCTTTTTCTTCAACTATTGGTTCTTCTTCGGTAGGTACTTGAATTGCCTCTCCAAAAATCATTACATTTAGTGTTTTAGCTTCAGATACAGCTTTGCGAATATAATCTTCAGACATTTCTTCTATGTAATAGGGTATTTCAAAGAGAATTCCAAGTGCTTCTCTATATGCTCTAGTTAAATCTTGTTTGAAGTTTCCTATGTCAATGTATAAGATATCCTCAGGTATTATTTCTCCATTGCTCCATGCAAAATGAATTTTTATTAATGATTCTATTGGAGTTATACCCAATTTCTTTAAAACAGCTGCTTGTTTAATATCTACTAAATCTCCCGCTTCATGAGTTCTAGTATCTTCCCTAATCCAAATAGTATCATTTTGAATACGTGTTGGTAATCGTAAAGTCATATTTAATTCGGAAATGACTTGGCCTGTCGGTAATCCTGTATCTCCAGCAGGTACCCATATATCTACGGGAGTTATTTCATTAGGTTTAGCAGGTACCCAATATTCATTTTCATTAAAAATGTTCTTCAATTCAAAAATATCCATATTAGTGAAACAAAGTGCCGACTGTCCGGGAATGCTATTTGCTAACTCATCTAAATTTTCGTTTTTAGATTCATTTTTAAATTGTTCAATTGCTCTTATTTGCAAGTTCTTTTTAGACATTCGAATAATTGCTTTTCCCCTTACAATTCTACGAGTTTCTTGAATTTGTTTGTCATTTAAACGTGCTACATCTATTACTGCTACATTTTTGAATTGTTTAAATAAACTTACTAATTTATCAACTTCATCTAACTTCCATTGAGGTATTTCTTTCTTCTTTATCATTTATTTACACCCCCAAATTTGTGAGATAGTCATTATCAACTCTGATTGGATGTCCCATTGTTGTTTTTAGGAATATAGATCTAATATTATTAAATTTATGCGGCATTAAATCTACAACATAATCTACAACCGCTTTCATATTTTCAAATAATTTATCTGAATCCATAGATTTTTTCCCAACTTTTACTTGAATTATTGGGTGTTTCTTCATTTGAACTCTAATAATTTTCTTATAACGTTCAATAGCTGTCTTTAAATCATCTATTGATGATATTATTCCATATCCACTTGGGAAAGGTTTGGGCATTTTTCCAACTGGTCCTAAAAATCTCGCTAGATACCTAGCTACATTTCGCATTTCTTTATCCTCCACTATAAAATAGTCAAAATTCTTTACGAATTTCTTTTTATATTTCTTCTCTTCATTGTTTAATTTTATTAAGCCTTCACTGTCAAGAGTTTCAAGACCTATTTTTTTAGCTTCCAATAATATTTCATCAGAAGCAATTACACAGATATTTGGAATATCTTTTGTAATAACGATATTTGGAAGGATTAGTTCTTTATCAATTCTAGTTTTTGGATCATTAAGATTAACATCTTTAATGTTTAGTATGAGATCTATTGTCTCATCAAACTTCCTTATCTTATCTTTATGTCCTTCTTTTTTCAGTACTGAAAATTCTATGGCAGCATTGAGGGATCTTTTCAATAATTTATCGTCTACTTTCATATCTTATCCTTCCTCCTTAATTATATCATCATATTCTCCATCATCGACCTTTTTTTGAATCACTCGGGGATCTTCTCCTTCTATAGTAGCACCAATAGATAAGGCTGTACCTATAACAGTCTTTATGCATTTTTTATAAGTTTTATCTAAAAAATAATCTTTTTTCGCTCTTGTTACATTCTGAATCTGTTGTAATGTTAAATCTCCTACTTTGTTCTCTAAGCCGTTTGAAGAACCCTTCTCCACTCCTAGTTCTTTAAGAAGCAATGAGGCAGTGCTTGGTGTTTCAACAAAAATTTCAAATTGTTTTGTTTCAGGATCGCATTCAATTCTTACTGGTACTGTTAATCCTTTAAATACCATTGTTTTTTCATTAACAGCATCAACAACATCTTTAATATTAATCCCTGTTGGACCAACAGTTGGACCGATAGGTGGACCGCCTGATGCAGCTCCACCTTTAACCAATGCTTTTACTACAACTTTACCCTTCTCGCTCATTTTGATCCTTTTTAATTTTTAATTAAATTGTTGTTCAATACAAATTTTTCAAGGCAAAGGAATATAAGAACATCAATTTCTTCTTATATATTTCAATATCTATATTATATTGAAACCGTATTATTAATACGTCCTAAGTCCTTAAAAAATATAATTTGAACTTAGTATTTTTAAAAATGAATAAAAATTAAAAAGTTTTATTAAAATACTCTTCAAGATAAAAAGCAATTTTAAAATCTACAACAGAGACGGCGTCCATAATCCAAATTACATTTTAAATATTCATCAGACAAGACTTTCATAACGGTTTCATAATCTAAATTTACGCGTTTCATAATATCTTCTATATCAATTCCAGGAATAGAGATTAGTCTAATAATTTCTTTCTTTGTTTCTTCATTAATGTCTGAAATCATTACTAAAAAGAAAATGATCTTATTTAAAAAAATTTTATGTTAAAAAGTATAATTTAATTGATAAAATGTTTTATATTCTTCAAAAAATTTGAAATTAATCATTTTCTAGGATCACTCTATGAGTAATAGTACCAATTTTTTCAATTGAAGCTTCAATAGTATCACCTGGTTTAATAGGTGATATACCACTTGGTGTTCCAGTTGCAACAATATCACCCGTATTTAGAGTTATATATTTAGATAGATATTCTAAAATCTCAGGAATTTTAAATAACATGTGTTTTGTGTTAGAAAATTG
>JBHLNY010000197.1:0-6502 GCA_048941065.1 Promethearchaeota archaeon | reverse complement strand
ACGACATTTGTCCAATATGTAGTTTTCCAAAAGAACTATGTATTTGTGAAGGCTTAAGTGCTGATGAGCAACAAATAGTAATATCAAATGATACAAGGAAATGGGGGAGAGTAGTTACAGTAATAACATTCGTAGGGAATTTTGATGTTAATCTAAAGGAGATCTTAACAAAAGCAAAGAAAAAATGTGCATCGGGTGGTACAGTAAGAGATAATGAAGTTGAACTTCAAGGTGATCATCGTTTTAAGATGAAAAAATTCTTAATAGACTTAGGATTTCCCGAAGAAAATATACTTATTCAAGAATAAACTAAAAAGGCTCAACTACTGTTCATTTATTTTTCATAAGTTTAGATATAAAAAAGTTACATATTTATAAAAAGAAATTTTACCTAATTTCTATGGATTTTAATATTTATAAGGTAATCTTTAAAGGTTTTCAGGAGTATGAAAATAAAAGATTAATCTTAAGTTTTAGAGATATAAATTCAGATAAACCTATAAATGTTCCAACTCAATTTATCTTAAAGCTTAAAAAGTTAAGTGAAAATAGTCAAAATATAATCTATTTTCAAAATATTAAGGAAGTAATAATAATTGGCAATAAAAAACCTAATTTTTCATATAATTATTATTTTATTTTGTTATATACAGTTAAATTGGATGGATTGAAAGTAGGCTATTTAATAGGAAATGTGAAAAAAATGGGTGATATTGTGGTAGGAGTTTGGCCTCTTAATATAGAAACAAATGAGCTATCAACTGAGAAAATTCTTGAAAACTTTCACGATTTAATAAACAACCCTCATGAATATACAAATATCTGTTTGATAGACCAATAATGAATTGGATCTTTGAAGAATTTTTTATTATTTAACCAACTTTTTGCCCCTTAAAAAATTCATTAATTCTTTTTCATTAGGAATTCCCGTTCTAGCTCCTAATTTTTGAATTTTTAAAGCAGCAGCAGCATTTCCGTAAATGATTGCTTTTTCCAAGTCCATTTCCTTAATCCAATAAGCTACAGATAAAGCTCCATTAAAAACATCACCTGCACCTGTAGTATCAATAACATTATCAACTTTAAAGCTAGGAATTTCTTTCTGAAAATCTTTTGTAGCAACCAATGCCCCCTTACTTCCTAATGTTATAATTACAATAGGGATCCCTTTTTTAATTAAAATTTCAGCAGCTTTATTGGCTGTTTTACAATTTGTAATTAGCTTAGCCCCTTCTTTATTAGGGATCAGGATATCTGCTTTTAATAATGCATTTTTTAATTTTTCCCATCCTTGTTTTGCTATTTGAGATTCCAAATCTATGCTAATTTTTATATCATTTTCTATCGCTATTTCAATTGCTTTTTCAGTAAGTTCAGGATGAATCATTGTTGTATGCAAAAGTTTTGCTTCAGCAATATACGATTCAGCCAAATCAGAAATTTCTAATTTTGTACTATGCATATGTGGTGATTGAATAATTGTTTTTTCGCCTTTAGAAATAAAAATGAAATTAACTGGTGTTTTTTTGCCTAATTTCTTTATAGTAAATGATATATCTACATTTTCCTTTTTAAAATCATTAATTAAGAAATCTCCATATGGATCATCTCCAACGGCTCCAATAAATCCACAAGAACACCCTAATCTTGCAACAGCAACTAAAAAATTAGCTGTAACTCCTCCAGAGAAATAATTTTCACTTAATGCATCAACTTTCTCATCTGGTTTTGGAAAGTATGGGACTTCTGTAACCCAATCTACAACAACTTCACCTAAACCAATA
Source organism: Promethearchaeota archaeon (assembly GCA_048941065.1). Taxonomy (GTDB): domain Archaea; phylum Asgardarchaeota; class Lokiarchaeia; order Sigyniarchaeales; family SOKP01; genus Loki-b32. The sequence continues at coordinate 4,718 of JBHLNY010000197.1, read as the reverse complement.
ATCTCTGCTTTATTCATTTCATTTAATTTGTTCTAATTTGAAAAATTTAGAAGTTTTTAAGCAATAATTACTTAAAATAGGTGGATTATATTTATTTGAAAAAAATGTCAATATTTAAATTATATTTCTATTTCTTTCATTATATCCTCTAATTCCTCATTGACATTTATATCTTGAAAACCATTTACTTTTAATTCATATCGATTTATATTGTTATAATCATTTAATTCTGCTTTTCCTTTAATTGCTAATTCCTTAGATCTTAACTTCTTTGATAAATCATCCAAAAAATCTTTATTATTGAGGTTTTTAGAAACTTCTTCGGCATCTTTCCCTAATAATTTTTCAGCTTGTTCATTAAAAAAAACTGTTCTAATAGTCTCACTATCATCATCTACAAATACCTTAATAATCATCCGTTTTATCGGGGATCCACTCTCTTGACAACTGCATCTATCAATTTTTCTTAAACACTTTGAGCATGCATCATAAATCAATATATTTCGATCAGTTAAATCTTCATTTATTGATCCTTTAATTTCGTAAGAATTCGAAGAATCTATTTTATCAATCTTAGTGTAATTTCTTTCAAAACTTACTTTATTTATATCTGTCGCGGGTTCTAAACCTTTAAGATTTGAAATCTTTAAATCAATTCTTTCTAAAATTGAGCCTTTTCTAAAAGATGCTTGTTTTCTCCCTGCAAATGATCTAAGTAAAACATTTTTTAATATTATTCCTTGACCGACAGCTAACCTTTTAGAAAACTCCTCTGCTTTATCCCGCCAAACACTAACTCTTATTGCATCTGTATCATCACTCACGATGAAATTTAATAATGTGAGTTCTTCTCCAGATTTCGATGTTACTATCTTTAAATCATCAATTGAATAGATTACACCTTTAAATGAGACAATATTTTGTCTATTTTGAAGTTGTTCAATTTTTTCAACTAATTCAATTTCCAGTTGGATTGGCTCATTTTTTTTAGTAATAGATGAGCTAGAACTAGCAAATAAGTCTATTGTTGTAGAATCAAGATTGCTTAATCTGGGATTTAAATTGGTAATTGAGATATAATCTTCAACCTCAATATTATTAACTTTATTAGTATCATCATTCCAAAAAGTAATCCTTATAGATCCTGTAGAATCTAATAAAATAAGAGATCCTACTTTTCCACTTTCCCCATCCTTTTTTGTAAATTCTTTTATTGGGAATTTTTGTATTACTTTTCCTTCAATTGAAATGGATTTCATTGTTAAATCAATATTACCTATAGGAATAAACTCCTCTTTTATCTTTGGGTAATTTTTATAGTCTACATCTTCGGGTGACAAGATTATTTTACTTAAGTTACCTATGTGAATTTCAAGTCCTTCATATTTACCTTTTCTGGCATATCCATTCACAATTTTGACTAGTTCATTTTTTGTAAAATTATTTTCTTTAAAAATGGTTACATGGTCATCCCATAATACCACTCGAATATCTCCACTTTCATCATGTAATAAAAAAGAGCCGACTTTTCCTATACCACCATCATTTTTATTAAAAGTGAAAGGGTTATAAATCTCTTTAATTCTCCCTATTAAAGTGATATTTTTCATATTTACGGTAATATCAGAAACTTTAATATCAAAATCTTCTAATGGGCTTTTAGATTCTTCTTTTACATCCACACCTAACTCTTCAGCAACGATAAACAGAGCACCTTCATCTGAAATCAACCCTTTTAGCTCTGTTTTTTTTTCTTCAACTAATTGTTGAATCTCATTTCTTGGTAAACCTGTATTTTCAATTATTTTATTAATATATGCCTCAGTTTTCATAAAAAACACAATTAATTTACAAATTGATTAATCAATGGTATTTTAGAAATTATACTTTAAAAATAAAATTATTTAATAATTAATTAATGTCAATTTTTTTAAAAAAAAAAAGAGTATTCCATATCTGTAATTTTTTGAATTTTTATATAATTTATTAAAATTAAGTTTAATTAAATTCTATGGCTAGCTTTAAAATCATACCTGTAATTGACATATTAAATTCTGAAGCTGTACATGCGGTAAAAGGAGAAAGACACAAATATAAGCCTTTACAATCCAAACTATTTAAATCTCAAAATCCTATGGAGATTATAAAGGAACTAAAACAACGAATTTATTTTAATGAATTTTATATTGCAGATCTAGATGCAATTATTAATAAAAAACCCAATTTGGCTCTCTATACTAAAATATTAAAATCTTTAGATGTGAATATAATAATAGATCCAGGAATTACATCTCGTAAAGATCTATTGATTTTTTCTAAATTTAAATTTAATAAATTGATTTTGGGCTTAGAAACAATAAATAGTTTCCAATCAATCTATGATGCTGTAAAAATTTTTGGTAATAAGAAATTGATTGTAAGTATTGACATGTTTAAAGGAAAAATTATCTCAAATATTAAAGAAATAAAAAATCAAATCCCTTTACCAGTTATAAAGCAAATTGAAGAAATAGGTATTAAAGAAATAATCCTTTTAGATTTATTTCGAGTAGGGCAGAAATTGGGAGGTGTTCCATCATCATATCTGGAAATTTTACATTCTTTTGATGGAAATATTTTAGTGGGAGGTGGAATTAAAAATCTTAATGACATAATTGATTATAAAAATAGACATTTCTCAGGAGTATTAATTGCAACTGCTTTATATGATGGAACGTTAAATATTGATAAATTAAAAAGGCTAAAACAAGATTAAAAAAAAAATTAATCGATAAAAATCACGCCTGTACCTGATACACTTAAAGATTTCTTACAAACAGGACAAGAATGTTTCATTCTAACCCAATCTGTTAAATGTTCTTTATGTGCTTTTGCTTCGCATATAGGGCAACCAGTCACGTCGTCAAATATTTCTATATTTTTCCCGCATACAGAACACTTTGTTTTTGAAGCAGTTTTGATTCTAATTAATTCTTTTTTTATATCTAGAATTACTTTCTCAGTATTTTCCGCAGTAGGATTGATTTGTTTAAGCTCATCTCGTGTATCAACACAAAATACCGATCCTTCAGTATCATCTTTCCTATTTCCAATCCAAACTACCTTTCCTTTAAAATAACTGGATCCTTCATGTTCTAATGACAAATTTAAACGTCGATCTTCCATCACATAGGTTTGTATTACTTTCGTGTATTTTAAACCTAAATTGGAAGATAATTGTTTAACAACTTCAATCGGTTCTTTAAAAACATCATTAGTCATGTCTACTTTTGAAATTTCTTTTGGAGACATAATATTACCAAATTTTATTTTATATTTAATAAAAATAATTTAATTTAAATTTTTATGTAATATTGTTTAATGAGATTTTTATATTTGTTAATTAACTAAAGTTCATTAACAAAGTGAATTAATTTCTAACAAATTTTTTAAATATTTTTTATAATATAATATAGATAAATTATGCGGAACAAAATTAAACTATTAATAAGTCCTAAAACTATTGAAGAAGCAAAAATTGCGATTGCTGCTCAAGCTGATTTTATAGATTGTAAAAATCCTGAAGAAGGATCTTTAGGGGCAAATTTTCCATGGATAATTAAAAAAATGAAAGAATTGATCCCTATTCACAGCTCCCAACTTTTAAGTGCTACTATCGGTGATTTTCCTAACTTACCTGGTTCAGCTTCATTAGCAGCCTTAGGAGCAGCAGTTTCAGGAGCAGACATTATAAAAGTTGGATTAAAAGGTCCAAAAAATGAGGAGCAGGGTATTAAATTAATGAAGAATGTTGTTAAAGCAATAAAAGATTATAATAAGAACATTATGGTCGTAGCTACCGGTTATGCTGATTATTCTAGAATGAATACTTCACCTCAATTTTTATCAATTCCTAAAATAGCAATTGAATCTGGGGCAGATATTGCTATGCTTGATACTTATTTTAAAGATGGAAAAAATCTATTTGATTTTTTAAATGTTGATCAATTGATTGAGTTTAAAAATAAAGCCAAAGAGTCGGATCTTAAAGTTGCTTTAGCTGGAAATTTAAATTTAAAAATAATACCAAAAATTAAACAAATCTATCCCGATTTAATTGGTGTTAGAAGTTTAGTATGTGAAAGAAATGATAGAAATAATGGAATGATAAAGGCAGATCTTATAAAAAATTTAAAAGAAGAATTATATAAATAAGCTTATAACAATGTCTCTAAGATCTGACTTAAATATTGAGTTTAGAATTGCAGATAATGAAACCTTCGTTGATTTAAACTTATGCGCAAAGGAGTTTATAGATTTTATTGATAACTTTAAGACTAAGTTTCTTAATAAGGAATTTTTTGTTCTAACAGCTTATCTTAATGAAATATTAGTAGGTATTTTAGTTGCTGAAGATAAAAGTAAAAAAGTGGACTCATTAGAGAAAATAGTTCCTATAATGCGCCTATACTTATTATTTGTAAATCCTAATTTTCGTAATAAAAACATTGGAGAAAACTTATTGAAAGAATTCTTGAATATTCAAAAAGGAAAGGGGATAGCGTATATCTATATTAGGATTCCTCAAATTCATAAAGAAGGAATTAAATATTTAAGAAAAAATAATTTTCAACAAGTAGGTAAGAAAGCAAAAAAGATTATCTTAGAATTTAAATTATGGAATGATTTTGGAATAATGAATTGCCAAAGTATTAGTGATATTTTTAATCATATATTTC
>JBHLNY010000196.1:1588-6526 GCA_048941065.1 Promethearchaeota archaeon | reverse complement strand
AGAAAATACTTCAAATATGAAGAATTTAGCAGCAGTTTTTACTTTTGGTACAGGAGGGGAAATAATGGAATATTTTGCGACAATAGGGAATCTCCCCATAAGGAACTTTAGGGATGGTGAATTTTCAAAAGCTCTAAAAATAGATCCTAAAACTATTCATGATACAATAGGCCTAGGAAAGGAGGCTTGTTATGCATGTTCGATTCGATGTAAAAAGGTTGTACAAATTGATGAACCTTGGAATATAGATCCCATTTATGGTGGACCTGAGTACGAAACAATTGCTGCCTTTGGCTCTAATTGTGGAATAGATGATATTAATGCTATTTGTAAAGCTAGTGAAATTTGTAACAAATATTCCTTAGATACAATCTCTACTGGAGTTACAATAGGATTTGCAATGGAGTGCTATGAGAATGGGATCTTGACTGAAAAAGAGGTAAATGGCATAAAGTTAAATTTTGGTAATGCTAAAGCTATGATACAAATGGTAAAGATGATAGGTAAGCGAGAAGGATTAGGGAAAATTTTAGGAGAAGGAGTAAAGAGAGCTGCTGAAAAAATTGGCAATGGAGCTGAGAAGTATGCTATTCATGTAAAGGGTCAAGAAGTTCCTATGCATGAACCGAGGTTAAAGCAAGGTTTAGGTCTTGGTTATGCTGTTTCACCTACAGGAGCAGAACACATGGCTAACCTCCACGACACATCCATCACATCTAAAGAGAGAATTTCTAATTTTGCTCCTTTAGGAATTTTAGAACCATTAGCTCTTGATGATCTGGGACCTAAGAAAGTTAGAGCAGTAATGTACGTTACTAACTGGCAGGTTGTAGAAAATTCTCTTATTATGTGCTTTTTCAACGCTTTTTCGGTAGATACTTTAAAAGGAATTCTGAATGCAGTCACAGGGTGGAATACTACTACATGGGAACTAATGAAATTAGGAGAGCGGATTACCACCATGGCAAGAGTTTTTAATATTAGAGAAGGTTTAACTAAGGATGATGATTGGCTCCCTGAGAGGTTTTTCAAACCGACCACATCAGGCACTTTATCTAAAACTGCGATAAATCCAGAGGAGTTTGAGAATGCTAGGTCTACCTATTACAAAATGATGGGCTGGGACGATAATGGAATACCCACAACATCAAAATTAGAGGAATTAGATATTGAATGGGCATCTAAAATGCTTCCATAATCTAGACTAAAAAACTTTTTTAATACTTAATTATAACTCAATTGGAATTATTTCTCTATTTCTTTTTCTATAAGTGAAATATAATCTTTTACAGGGGTTTCCCAAGAACTAGTTTTTCTATTAAAAAGATCAAACAAATATTGGGCTGAACTTTTAACACCAGAATAGGTAAATTGGAAAAAGTATGAATGCAGATATGGTCTTAACAAATCAAAACCTTTTAAGAATTTTTGAAAATCACTAGCACTTAATCCTATACTAAGACATAACTTGTTAGTAGTCTCAATATTTATAGTAAATGAATATGGGAGCTTAAAAAGGCAAGATAAGATTTTGTTAATAACCTCTCCAGTCTCAAAAAAACAATAAAAGTAGATGAAGTCTTCACTCTTTAATAAGGAATAATCTAAATAGTACCCCTTTATTATATCTTTTTCCTCTAATTTTTGAATTCTTTTACTAATTTGTGCTTCTGATAATTGTACATTTGATAATTCAAGTACTTCTTTAAGTTCCTTTAGTGTAATTGATGCATCTTCCCACATATGCTTTAATAAGAGAATATCCTTATAGTCAAACTCCACCTGCTCTACATCAGGTTCAATATTAAATTCGAACTTCACTTCCTTTTTTCTCATTGTTTCATTAATACTGTTATACCAATCTTCCCAATTGTATATCCACCCTTGTTCACGATTAAAATAGGTAAGATCTTTGTTTTTAATTCTATAATCTAATAATTCAAAAACAAAATAATCAGAAATATAGCCTATTCTTTTCATAGCATCCAATAATTCAAAAATTATATTCGGTGTCTCTAAAGAAAAAATTGATCGTATTAAATATCCGTTATATTTTCCATAAGTAGAGCCATAAATGTAGATATAAGGTATTTGCTCAAAAATATATAATAGTTTAGTTTCCATTTTTTGATTAACATTTAATAAACATATACTCTCTCCGCAGCCAAGTTTACGTTCATGAGTTTTCATCTTTACAGGTTTAAGATATCCTTTCTTTTTCAATTTTTGAATATGATACCGAATAGTTCTTGAAGGTATATCAAAACCTTCTTTATTAAGGATAATGCTTAATTCTTCACTTGAAATTTTGGGTCCGTAGTCTTCAATTGCCCGCATAATCGCTAAATCATTGTTATCTAGTTCAGTCATAATTTCCTATGATCTTTTATATAATAAATCAAATAATCCTAAAAGTGCAAAATCTGACAATGAGATATAAATGGCAAAAAATTTAAATATATATTGCCATTACTAATATAAAAAATGGCAGATAACTTAAAAATATTTTTGCCATTAACAAAAACGCATAATTAGAAAGTAGAGGAGAATATAAGATTTCTTCCACAGAATATCTAGAAAAAGAAGAACCATTAGAAAGAGTTAGTGATAAACTAGTAGAGATTGAATTTCCTAGTAAAAATTATAAATCTAATATCCCTAAATCATTTTTATATTACTTTCTTTTAGGAATTCATACTGTTCGAGGGGTAATGATTCCCTATTTTACTATATGGGGGCAACTAACGTTTTTTGAATTAATGATATTACAAAGCTATTTTATGATGGTAATTTTTTTACTTGAAATTCCTTCTGGTGCTATTGCTGACTTTCTTGGAAGAAATAAAGCATTATCGTTATCAGCATTAAGTTTAACTTTTGCAGCATTACTTTATAGTATTATACCAAATTTCTTTTTGTTTGCATTAGCAGAAACATTTTGGGCTTTAGGAATAGCTTTAATGTCGGGAACCGATGAAGCATTTATGTATTCCACTTTAAAAACCCAAGGGAAGGAAAAAGAACTTACAAAATATATGGCAAGAAATCGCACCATGTTTTTGATTGCCGGAATAATTTCAGCTCCTTTAGGTTCTGTTATTGCCGAAGTTATTTCATTAAAATTTACAATGACCTTTTTAGGATTTATGTATGGCTTAGCATTCATTGTCTCCTTATCATTTAAAGAGCCGAAACTCAAGAATAATAATAGCTATCAATCAGAAAGATATTGGTCAATTATAAAGGAGGGTTTTAAAGAGTTAAAGAAAAATAAAATCTTAAGGATTTTATGTTTAGATAGAGTTGCTATAGGACTTTTAATTTTTCTATTGTTTTGGCTTTATCAAGTGTATCTTGAGGAATTGAATGTCCCTATAATATTTTTTGGATTTATAGCATCTGCGATAAGCATAATAAATATAGTCTTTATGAATATCTTACCAATGATCTTAAAGAAAGCTAAAAATAAATTAAGGGTCCTAATCTCAGTCGATATTATATGTGGAATAGCATATCTATTACTAGGTTTTACTTTTAATGCTATTTTAGGTATATTATTGATCTTTATCATAGTTGCAACTGGCTATCCTAGATTTTTATTATATATGAATGGAATTAATAAACTAGTTGAATCAGAAAACAGAGCAACGGTTCTAAGTACAGTTAATATGTTTGGAAGTCTTTTAAGAGCAATCATATTTCCTTTGATGGGAATTATTGTCATGTGGAATATTTTTGCGATTTTTATAATTATAGGAAGCTTGATTCTCCTTTTCACAATTTTTACTCGCGTGAAAAGTGATTATCTCTAATTTTTTTTTACTTTAAAAAAGGATAAAAAAAAATTGCTTAAAACTCAAATTCTTCACCAATAGCTAAGAATTTCGAATTTACATTATTTTCTTTTAAAAAAACTGTTAGTTTTTTTGCATTTTCCTCTTTTTCTGATGTGAAATGATACGGAATTACAATTTTTGAGTTAAGTTTTCTTAAAAATTCTAAATAATGATTAAAATTCTCTTCAAAACATGCAATAAAACAAACATCAATCTCATCCATAATATTTTTCAATTGATCTGAATACTCTGCCGAATCTGCAGTATGTAATATCCTTTTCCCTTCCATCGTTATTAGATACGCTACACATCCTTTAGCTTTCCAACAGTTATTTTCAAAAACTTCTACTTGACCATTATTAAGATCGATTTTTGAGCCTGGTAAGATCAGGATGAAATCGAGATTGCATTCTTCATGAATACATTCTGGACCATAAATCTCGATTTCTTTACCTTTTATTGAAAATATTTTCTTAATTTCATTAATTCTTTCAAGATCAGTGTGATCAGGATGATGATGTGTTAAAAATATTGATTCAATTCCTTTTTTTGGCTGAAATAAAAATGCGGGATCTATAATTATATGATCTTTTTCATTGATTAGTTCTAAACACGCATTCCCTAAAAAACGACAAACAACCATAGTATAGTCACTTTTATTTTCCTTTAAAATATAAATCAATTAATATTATATAATAATTATGAAAAGAAAATATTGCCGAGTTATAGAAGAATATAAAGCAGCTTACCCGGATCCTAAAAGTTTTGCTAAAGGAGAGATTTTAAAGTTTGAAAAAAAAGAGAGTGAATGGAATGGTTGGGTATGGTGTAAAAATGAATCAGGAGACGGGCGTTGGATACCAGAAAATTATCTCAAAATTTATAAAGAAAGTTGCAGAGTTTTAAGAAATTATGAAGCTACTGAACTTACAGTAAAAGTGGGTGAAAAATTAGAAATTAAAAAAATAGAAAGTGATTGGATTTGGGCTATTAATGAGGAAGGGAAACGTGGCTGGGTTCCTCTGAAATGTATTCAAATACTTTAAAAGAAAATAATAATAATTATAAAATTTAAATTAACATATTTTAGGTGGGTCAGGAG
>JBHLNY010000196.1:0-1488 GCA_048941065.1 Promethearchaeota archaeon | reverse complement strand
AAATGTATTCAAATACTTTAAAAGAAAATAATAATAATTATAAAATTTAAATTAACATATTTTAGGTGGGTCAGGAGATTCCCTAATAGTTCCATCATCTGTTGGAAATTATTTTCCAACAGTAAATAAATATTTATACGTGAGTACTTAAAAATTACGAAAAATCAAATTATAATAAAAGTATGGATAATAGCATTAATAAGGCTCTAATTAGTACGTCAGGTTGGATGTATAATCATTGGAAAGGTCCATTTTATCCCGAAAAACTAGCTAATAGTAAAATGCTTAAATATTATGTAAATAAATTTGATACTGTTGAAGTTAATAGTACGTTCTATAGATTACCATCAGTAAATACTGTCCAAAAATGGATGAATGAAACTCCGGAACACTTTATTTTTGCTATAAAAGCGAATCAGTTTATTACGCATAGAAAGTATCTTAAAGATGGCCAAGAAACTACTAAAAAATTCTTTGATGTTATTAAAATATTGAACCATAAATTAGGACCTATTTTGTTCCAACTCCCTCCAAATTGGAGAGTCAATATTGGAAGGTTAAAAAAGTTTGTTGAAATTCTTCCAAAGCAGTATCTTTATGCCGTTGAAATGCGAAATGCAAGTTGGTATATTCAAGAGATCTTTGATTTGCTTGAAAAATATAAAATTGCTTTATGTATTCATGATTTTACTGGAGATTTATTACTAGAGAAAATTACTGCTAATTTTGTATATTTAAGATTTCATGGCCCATTAGATCATTATTATGGTAAATATTCACCTGATCATCTTAATCAATGGGTAGAGAAAATTAGTAAATGGCTAAAACAAAAGATCAAGGTTTTTGCTTATTTCAATAATGATGCTCATGGATGGGCTGTAGAAAATGCCTTAGAAATAAAGAACTTATTAAAAAATTATGAATAAAACATTAAAACTAGGTATGAAGTATAGACAATCTAGAAAAAGGAAATTTTTCTGTTTAAAAATAAAAATATATTAAGTACTTTTTATATCTATATTTTGGAAAAAAGTTTGTCAAGTTTCTTTTTCCATTAGTTGAGGTATATTAGGCGTTTTAATATCAGGGGTTTAAATGTCTGAAGAGAGTTTAAGAGAAATTATAGGTTTAGCTCAAAAGTCAAAATGGAATCGAGTAAAGAAATTCATTAAGTTTGTAATTCAAAAAACAATGAAGAAAAATGCGGAATATAACTTAACTGCTCTTGATGTTTATATTAATGGTAAAAAACAACCTAAATATAATTTATTAATAAAAAATAGAGAAAATATTAAAAATATTGACAAAATAAATGATTTCAATCATCTCTCTTTATATCAATCCACTCAGAATTCTAATAATCTTATTGATGTATCTCAAAATAATGGTACTATTGTTGTTTTAGCTAAATACTTGGGCCCAAGTTTAAATGATCATCAAATTTTTGATTTTTCTGTTCATTTAGATGTTTTAGAGGATCCTTTTTTT